>CALXGF010000201.1 GCA_944387735.1 uncultured Oscillospiraceae bacterium | reverse complement strand
GCAGCAGTCATACAGACCGTAAGGGGTAGCAATGATAGGCGCATTAAGGGCATCCTCCACGGTTATCTTCTTGTGGAAGTGCGCTCTGGGGCAGAGATAACCGTTGTCGTGGTTCTTGACGGCAATCTTTGCCAGGAGGGTACGGCCCTCATCGTAAGAAATGCCGTACTTTTCAAAGTAGCTTATAGCTATCTGGGAGAAGGAGCCGGGAGCGGTTCTTCTTGCCTCGCGGACGGGGCTGATGCCGCGACCGGTCCCCAGGCCGCCGAATCCGCTGTCCTTGAGCTTTTCGGCGCCTATTGCCATTGCCACTTTGGCGATACCGCTTGCCACCGCCAGCCATGCATTATACATAGCCACGTGACCGGAGCAGCAATAGTTTTCATTGCGGAGAATGGGAATATCTCTGAGCTTAAGGGCGTCGGCCACAACGCTGGCAGCCTGCTTGTTCAGAGTGCCGCTGGAGAAATAGCATATGTCAATATCCTCGGGACCCACATTGGCGTCTGCATAGGCTTCATAGGCTGCTTCTATCAGAAGGTCTGCGAGACCGACGTCCCAACGCTCGCCGAACTTTGTGCAACCCATACCAATAATTGCAACTTTATCTTTCATTTCTTATTCCTCCACTTTTCTTGCCGGACGGAACTTCCAGTAATAGTTCGGGAAGTTTGCCTGATTATGGATTTTGCGGAATGTAAATTCCATCTTCATATCCTTGCAGATCTCTTCTTCTTTGAAGTCTGCCATGATGAGATAGAGTCGGCAGCCATCCTGATCGTCTGCGATGCACTGGACGACAACAGGGTCGTCGCTTCTGCCAGCCAGACGGTCGCAGGACCAGGAGTTAAGGGTAGCAATACCGTCATAGCGTCTGACTTCCTCATAGCTGTCCTTGCTGCGGCAGTTGTAGCATATGCGCTGAGGCGGGAAGGTCCAGGTACCGCATTTGGTGCATCTGCTGGCTTTCAGCTGCAGGTACACGTTCTGCTCCCGCCAGGAAATAACGGGGGCAGCTGGAATATCGTAGGGCTGGCCCTGAACGGGGATGAGAAGATTCCTGAAAGAGAGGAATCTGCTGTATTCAAAGAACTCGGCCTGGCGGTCGAAGTAACGGGAGACGACTCTCTTGGGCCTGAACTGCCGGATATTCTCGGTGACCCTGAAGAGCATTGCATCTGCGCCGTTGCCGTATGCCGCCACCAGGAGCAGGTCGTCCGGCTTGGCGTCCTCAAGAGCCTTGTTCAAAAGCAGCAGGGGCTGCGCAGTGCCGCAGTCGCCTACGCAATCCATCATGGGGTCCTGAAGCTGTTCGGGGGCAAAGCCGCTGATTTTGACCAGCTTCAGGTGCTCCTTCATGCCAGGAGTTGTAACGATAAGCTTTGTAATGTCAGCCGGAACATGGCCGGTTTCGGCGAGAAGCTGTTTTATAGCGGTGGACATGGAGGGCCAGTAACCCATCTCATTTATGAACCGTGTCTCTGTGATATTAATCCTGTCGTCCCCATCGTTTCTCCAGGTGTCGTTTATCTCGTTGGTGACGGCCACGGCGCCCAGATACTCGGCAATGACATTCTCGCAGCCTACGGCAACTGCCGCTCCGGCATCGCCGAAGAGCTGCTCGGAGGCGGACTTGGGAGCGGCATTGCGGCAATCCGCTGCGGTGACGATGCTAATATCATGCTTGTTGCTGCCGGCAATAGCCGCATTGATGGCTATGCGCAGGGCGGTGGTGCCGGAGCGGAGAGCGCCGCTCACATCGGCGGTATAAACATTCTTGCCCAGATCGCAGACGGTAGACACCAGGACGCTGTTAGACTTTTCAACATAGGGAGAGGAGACGGAGGCATAATACAGAGCCTTAACATTTTCTCTTCCGGTGCGTCTCAGACAGTCCAGCGCAGCCTCCACCGCCATAGTGACGCTGTCTTCATCCACGTTGGCGATGGTGCGGCGGCCCTTTTGACCTTTCACATTCCACGCTTTGCCGATAGTGGATCTCTCCATGTAGTAATACGGCAAATATGCGCCAGCCGAAGTAATACCAACCATTTTTGTTTCCTCCTTCATTTCATGTGCTAAAATACTTGCAGCCTGTTACTTTGGTATGTAGACCATATATTTCTCCTGCGCAGGTCAGGAACATGGTTTTGCCATCCTCTCCGCCCCAGCAAAAGTTAACGACCCTGACTTGGTCCAGATGTACGATGCCAAGAGGCTTCCCATCTTTGTCGAACCAGTAGACGCCGCCGTTTTGCCCGGCGCAAACCACGTTGCCCAAGGAATCAAGCTTAAGTCCGTCGGGGCAGTGATTCTCTGCTCCGCCCGTTACGTATGCTATTACCCGCTCATTTGCGAGCTCACCGAAGGGCAGCACGTCGTAGGCTTTGATGAGATATTCTTCCGAATCATTCACATACAGTGTCTTTTCATCTTCTGAAAAACATAGCCCATTGGGGTTCGTATATCCGTCCGCCACCATAGATAACTCTCCGGATGCCGGATCGTACATATACACGGCCCGGTGTTTGGAAGGTATCGGCCTTTGTACAGAGGAGGGCTTTTCCGTGCGCCCAAATATGGGATCGGTGAAATACACCAGACCGTCGCTGCGCTCCACAATGTCGTTTGGCGAGTTCAGCTCAATGTCCCCATAATAGTCGGCAAGTACCTTTCTCCTCGTCCCGTTGAGGTCACGAGACACAACGCTGCTTGTGGCATGTTCGCATATCAGCAACTTCCCGTCACGGCCAAGATACATGCCGTTTGATTTTGTGCCATTATTGAACAGCAGCCGCAAACCGGCTCCTTTGCTCCAAGAAAAAGTCCTTGAGCTGGGGATGTCGTTGAAAATAAAGCAATCCCCCTCTTTGTACCACACAGGGCCTTCGGTAAATTCAAGGCCGCTGTGGTACAGCTCAAGCTCAGGCTCCGGATCAATAATTTCAAGCATGCGCTCATCCAACACGTCTACAGTAATCTTCATTAAATTTCCTCTCAATCGTTAAGCGCACACTTGTAAATTGCCTCGAAGATCAGGCGGCCTACCACAGATCCGCCGTCCAGCATGCCTATACTCTTTTCACCGTAGTATGCGGCTCTGCCGTGCTGGGCTTTCATAGTCCTTGTGTTTTCTGAGCCGGCGGCGGCAGCCTCCGCAGCTGCCTTCAATGCTTCATTCCAGCCATCGCCTGCCTTTTCGTTCAAAGCTTCCACCGCCGGATAGATTGCGTCGAGAATAGTCTTTTCTCCTATCCTGGAATCTGCCCGCCTCATCACAAGCTCCATTCCGGCTTTGGAAGCCTCCGCATATTCCGCAAGACTCGCCTCGCTTTTGCCTTTAAGACTTTTTGCCATGCCAATCATCATGATGGAGAGGACCGTACCCAGAGTGGAGGGAGAGTTCTCATTGAGGGCGGAACTGGCAGCCCTAATCAGTAAACCAAGATCGGTTTCCTGAGAGCCTTTCAATTCCCTTACAACTGCCTCGAACCCGTTGCGCATGGACACGCCCAAGTCTCCGTCGCCTATAGCCTGATCCAATTCGGTGAGCCGGTCGCAGTTCTCGGTCAAGCTTGCGCTAATGCTCCGCAGCGCTTTTATCACATCAGCAGAATTCATCTCACAGCCTCCGCTTACTTATTGTGGTTTGTGTAAAAAGGCGTAGAGGCGGGAGCCCTGAGAAGCGTTTTCAGCTCATCATCCAGCTTCATTATTGTGACGGAGAGTCCAGCCATCTCCATGGATGTGGCAAATTCTCCCACATGAGGCATGAACACCTCAACTCCCTTGTCCTTAAGAAGGGCGCTGAGCTTTCTATATACGATGTAGAGCTCCTCAAGGGAGGTGGCTCCAAGGCCGTTCACCATGACGGACACGGTATCGCCCCCAACGAGGGGCATGTCGGCGCATATGGTGTCCAGTATTCTCTCGGCTATCTCATCGGCAGTCTTGATCTTGCTGCGCTCAATGCCCGGCTCGCCATGGATGCCCATGCCCCACTCCATCTCATCATCACCGATTACGAAAGAGGGCTTGCCAACTTCGGGGATGACGCAGGGAGCTAAAGCAATGCCCATGGAACGGATATTGGCCAATGCTTTTTCGACTACGGCAACAACCTCTTCCAGAGAGCGCATCTCCTCAGCGGCAGCTCCGGCTACTTTGAAAGCGTACACCATTCCGGCTACGCCGCGCCTCAGTTCGGCGGTTTCCTTGGGGCTGGACGCCACGTCGTCACGCACCTTGACTTTCCTTGTCTCTATACCGTCAAAATCCACCTCATCGCAGGCCATATCAAAGTTAAGCCCATCGCCGCTGTAGTTTCCGAACAAACACAACACACCGGCGCCGCTGTCGCACGCCCTGATTGTGTCCGCCATCTTGCTGGCAGAGGGGCTGGCAAACACATTGCCTACGGTGCATCCGTCCAACATGCCCTGACCTACGTAACCCAGGAATACAGGCAGATGACCGCTGCCGCCGGCAGTGACTATACCGACCTTCCCCTTTTTTCGGTTCTTGGCAAGAACCACTCTGATATCGCCTTTATACAGCTCCAGCTGATTTGAATGAGCAGCGACTATACCCTCAACTGCTTCGTTGACAAAATCTGCCGGAGTATTTATGATTTTCTTCATAAGGCGCTCCTTTACATCAATCGTTTACCGGGACAAACTCGACTATTTTTGTCCCGTCCTGAGTGTCCACAAAAGTAACCTTCAATTCCGCATCTATGGGGACTTTTTTGTAATTCTCGGCTGAGAATCTGCCCTCCACAAGAGGACCTTCCTCAAGCCTGGCCACTGCCACGGCATAGGGCACATCGGGGTAGGGTTTAAGATAAGCTTTGTTGAATTCCACCTTGGACCAGAGACTTGCTTTGCCAGAGGCTTCCACCCACTCCACCTTTTCGGACAGACATTCTGTGCAGACTGGAGACGGTGGGAACTGCTTGTGTCCGCAGCTTTTACATTCCTGCACCATGAGTTTGCCATCCTGAAGGCCGTTCCAGAAAGGAGCCTCGTACTCCGTGACTACAGGCAGCAGACTTGCTACGTTTTCCCGCATACTTTCTTCCATAGCTGCTTCCTCCTTAAAAATCAAAGTCTTGCAAATATGTGACCTGTGAGTATGGGCGCGGCGCAGACGTAAAGGGAAAGTTTGCTGTCCTTGACCTGCCGTTCTCCGCACTCGTGCCTGAGCTGGCGAACACATTCGACCTGGTGATTGAAGCCCTGCATATAAGTTTCAGATATGTGGCCGCCGCTGGTATTTACCGGGCGCACACTCTGGCCGAGAGTAATGCCGACTTCGTCTATGTACTGCGAAGCTTCGCCGCGACCGCAAAGTCCGAGCCCCTCTAGAGAGAACACCACGGTGGGAGTGAAATTGTCGTAAATCTGCATGTTGTCTATATCTGTCAGCTTGATGCCGGCCTGACCCTGCAGATCTGCGGATATCTTCTGAAGTGCGCCGTAAAAAAAGTCCTCCTTCATGTACATGGATTTCATGTCGCCGCAGGCGCTGGTGGCAATCATCTCCACCACGGGCTTCTTCAAATCCTTTGCACGCTCAACGGAGCTGAGAATTATGCATACGGCGCCGTCATTTATCAGGCAATAGTCAAAAAGTCTGAGCGGCTCGGTAATATACTTGGCGCCCATGTAATCATCCATGGTGAGGAGCTTTTTAAAGACTGCGTTGGGAGTCATGGAAGCATGATATCTTTGGGAGATAGCAATTTTTGCAAGAACCTCCTCGGAAGCATTGTAATCGTGACAATACCTGGCAAACATTGCGCCAACCTGGGCGCCGGGCGAGGTCATGCCGTGCAGTATGCCGAAGGGATCGCCGGCATCTCCGGTGCTGCCGTAATTGTACTTGGCGGTTCGGCCATTGTTGGAATAAACCACAGCTACGGTGTTGGCCATGCCGGTGGCTATAGCCATGGCAGCATATTGAAGAGCCAGACCGCTTTGGCGACCGGAGGATTCAAGACCATTTACCAAACGGGGCTTGTCGATTCCTATACGGTAGCAGAACTGGTCGTACTGCTTTATATCTCTGACGCAGATAACGCCGTCTATGTCATCTTTCGTCAGGCCGCTATCCTCCAACGCATTCTTGAATGCCTCTATTCCCAGTGCATATGGATCTCTGACATAATGCAAGTCTCTCTGCCGATAGTACTTTCCATAGTCCACATCGCCGACACCTACGACCGCCACTCGCCTTGATTCATTTGTTTGCAAAGGAATACACCTCCAAAAAGTTTGACTACAAAGCACGAATGAAATTACTGATTTCGGAACAAAAATACGACTTTACTCGAATATACTTGCTGCTTTAATCTATCCGCCTATAATTCTAAATTTAAGTTAATAAAATTTCCAATATCGATATTTCATTTAATCATTGTATTTTCTTATCATTTTTTCTGGAAAAAATTTCATATTTTTCTATGAATATTAAATAAATTCCTTGATAATTAACGATTAATTTCTTATAAAACCTCCATTTTTCGAATACATATTTTCCTGGTTGACAAATTTTACGAGATAATTTATAGTTTAATTGCTATATTTTTATAAGAAACTCTTATATATTTTTTTGAAGTTGATAAATTTTATATATTAAACAATTTCCGTGCGCCTTTTTGTGCTATTTCGCCAAATTTTGTTTAAGATATTTGCGCTTTTTAATTGAGGGTATTTTTTTATGGACATATTGCAGCTTAAATATTTTCTCGAAGTAGCTTCACAAGAGCACATGACCAATGCGGCAAAGAAAATGAATATAAGTCAGCCCACGATAAGCCAGGCGATTACAAGGCTAGAGGATGAGCTTGGAACGAAACTCTTCACTCGCCAGGGCCGAAACATAAAACTGAACGTCTACGGGCAGGCCATTCTGGAACCTATAACGAACGCAATAGCTCTTCTTGACAGCATCAAGCAAATTACCGAAACAACAAAAGAGACCGAGAAAGCGCCCATAGTTGTCGGCTATTGGAAGAACTCCAGCATGGTTCCCAGGCTGCTCTCGGATTTCGCAAGAAACTATCCATACATAAAGACAAAGACCTGCTCTGATAAGGATAAATGCGATTTTATATTCTCCTTTGAGACTTTTGGCAAGTTACCGTACCCATGCCAGATTCTCCTGCAGGAAGACCTCTGCCTTGCGGTTCCTCTATCCAACCCCCTTTCACAGAAAGACACCGTCTGCCTGTCCGATGTCGCCAACGAAGAATTCATCTGTATCAGCAAGGGCGCCCTTTTCAGGGAGAAGTGCGATGAGTTTTGCCAACTGGCCGGATTTACCCCCAATGTGGTGATGGAACACGAGAACTACTGGACTATTGAGCAGCTGCTCAATCTGGGCGAAGGTACCGTTTCTTTCTGGCCTAGGTACAGCTGGCTTGTCAACAGCTCCCCTAAAAAATTCAAATTACTCTCTATTACCTCTCCCATGTGTGTAAGGACTATATACGTAACCTGGCCGGAGAATGCCGTCACCTCCAAGTCAAAGGAAATATTTAAATCTTTCTGCATAGAATTCTTTAAAGCAATGAAAGCCAACTCGGAAAATGCTTGGTGAGGCATGCCGCCAAGCTTCTCTCCCGTCCGCCATAATGTTTTTTGGCCTCCACCCCTTGCACGCTCTCCGTGGAGATCTTGGCATACGACTAGGCAACTACATCATGGCTCTGAAAATTGAAAAAGCTCAGGAGCTTCTATATAGTACCGATATGTCCGTATCGGAAATAGCCTCGGCAGTGGGAATACCGGACTTCAACTACTTTTCCAGAGTGTTTAAAAAGAAAGTGGGCTCAACGCCTATGGCTTTTAGAAAAAGCAACAATGGGGAGCTGGCGCTTCAGCTGTCTAAATATGAGCTGCAAAACGAGCTTATGAAAGATTTTGAGAGGCTTAGCAATGCGCCGTCGCCGCAGCCTCTTGACGGGACGGAGGAGACCCGGTAAATATCCGCCTTTCTCTCCAGACGGGGCAGACAGCGGGAGAGGGGAGAAAGGCCGGCCGATAAAAGGAGGGTAAATCTGGTCTATAATGACAAACAAAACGGCTGAGACGCATTGTGCGTCTCAGCCGTTCAAGGCGTAAGCTATAGCAGGGAGTGGGCAATCAGTCTGATGGGGAGCTCAGCTGGGCTTTAATTTTTTCCTTCCAGCACTTGTGGCACATGGCCACATAGCTGTCGTTGCCGCCCAAAAAGACCTGGTCGCCCTGGGTGAGGATGCGGCCGCAGGCGTCCAGGCGGG
>CALXGF010000200.1 GCA_944387735.1 uncultured Oscillospiraceae bacterium | reverse complement strand
TCGAAAAGCCCTATAGCCAGGGAGACGCAGACGTTTTCAAAATCCTCCAGAGCCCGGAGAGTGGAGCCCAAGGTGGCCCGCTTTGCCCGTAGGAAAGCGTCCTCGTCCAAGCCGCTGCGGCCCACTTCCGCCGCTTCCTTCTCCAGCTCCCTAAGGACCTGCTCCGGCCGGGGACTCTCCCCGCCGATGATAAGGGTGCCGGTACCGGCGGAAAAGTCCAGGTCATAGTCAAAGTTCCGGTTCAGCAGTCCCTGGGCGTAGAGCCGGGAGTAGAAGGGGGAGGAAGCTCCGCAGAGTATGCGCAGAGCCAGGCGGGACACCAAACGCTGGCGCAGGGCGGCTTGGCCGTCCTTTTCCACCTCGAGTTTGCTGCCTATAAGGAACAGAGGGGCTGAGACCTCCATTGCCTCCCGCCGCAGCCTGAGGGCCGGGAGAGGGGATTCAGCCGGGCCAAAGTCCGTCTCAGGCACCGGGGCGCAGTCGGCCCCCAGGGTCTCCAGGGCAATGCGCTCTATGGTCGCAGGGTCCTCGTCGCCCTCCACGCAGAGTGCCATATTGGATGGAGCGTAGAAGGCCCGGTGGCAATTATACAAAGTTTCATGGGTGATCCGGGCTATGCTCTCCACGGTACCCGCCACCCGGTCGCAGATGGGATGGCGGCTGTAGAGCTGTTCCATGAGATTGTAGTACACGGCGCTGTCGGGGCTGTCCTCCCCCATACGTATCTCCTGGCCGATGATGCCCTGCTCCTTGGCCACGGTCTCGGCGGTGAAGTAGGGGGTGGAGACGAAGTGCAGCAGCATACGCAGGTTCTCCTCAAAGCCCTGAGTGCAGCTGAAATAATAGCAGGTGACGCCGCTGGAGGTAAAGGCGTTGGGGTCGGCCCCGTTGGCTGAGAGAATGTTCAGAGCGTTATCCCCATTGGGAAGGTCGAACATCTTGTGCTCCAGGAAATGAGCAACCCCCGCCGGGGTGTCTATAGTTGTTCCGTCCAGACTGAAACGCCGGTGGGCCCCGCCATAGTTTGCGGCGAAGACGGCGTAGCGGGTGGAAAATCCCTTCTTGGGAACCACGTTCAGCCTCAAACCGTTGGGCAGCACGCCGCTGTAGAGCACCTCGCCTATGTTGGGATATTCACGACTTTCCATCTTCCGTCTCCTCCTCGGCAGCTTCCCCGGCGTCCAGGCCCCGGAGGAAGTATATCATGTCGCACTCTGTGCTCCGGGCGATGGAGATAACGTCCTCTTTTGTGACATCTTCCACCAGCTCTGCCAGCTCCATGGGGCCGTAGTCCAGCCCGTCCAGGGTCTGGGAGAGGTAGAAACCCTCCAGCTCGCCCTGGCTGTCGGTGAGGGAGCGGAGGTCCGAGGCCACGCAGCGTTTGGCGGAGTTCAGCTCCTCATCGCTAATTTCGCCTTTTTTCACCGCTTCCAGCTGGGCGAATATCTCGTCTCTGGCGGCTTCAAATTTGTCAAAGTCTATGCCTGAGGCTACCAGCAGCAGACCCTTGTGGATGTAGGCGATGGAGCTGGCGTAGTAACAGAGGCTCAGCTTTTCCCTAACGTTCATAAAGAGCTTGGAGGTGCTGCCGCTGCCGTAGATACCGTTGAATACGTGGATGGCGGCAATGTTGGGCTCCTCCATGCACTCGCCCAGGCGAAAGCCAATAACCAGCTTGCCCTGGCCCACCTCCAGCTTTTCCTCCACATAGCGGGGCTTGTCCTCTACGGCGTTCATGCGTATATCCGTGCCAAGCTCGTAGTCTATCTCGCCTCTGGGCATGGAGGACAGGGCGTCTTTGAAAGCGGCGCAGACTCTCTTAAAGGGGGCCTTGCCGCAGTAGAACAGTTCAACCGGGCAAGTTTGCAGCAGACTGCGGTAGTGGCGGCTTAGCTTCTTGTAGTTGATGCTCTCCGCCTCCTCCTCGCTGCCAAGGCGGCTGACGGCAAAGTCCTCAAAGCAGCACATTTCCTCTATGCAGCGGCTGAGAGAGTAGCTGCGCTTGTCGTTTATTCGGCTGCGGATGCGCTCCAGCAGTTTCTCCTTCTCGCTGTCCACATAGGCGGGAAGCAGAAGACCGCCCCGAGTGTTGGGGGCCAGGAGCATTTCCGCCATAAGGGCTATGGCCTGGGGCAGCGGCTTCTCCCCCGAGGGGAGGTAACTGTCCTCCGGGACGCTGCCGTAAAAGCCTATGCACTGTATCTCGCCGATACGGCGCACCACAGGCTCTATGGCGGCGCCGTAGAGCTCGTCCATACGGCGGCTGAGGGCTTCCATGTCCACGTAGCGGGTGGTACCCCGGCGCAGCACATAGGGAATGAGTGCGTTCATGGAGGCGTTCTCCCGACTCAGTTGGGTGAGCAGGTTCAAACTTATGCAGGAAGTTTTGAATTTGTCACTGCGCAGATGGGTGAGAAATATGCCGGGCAGCAGCTCTGCCCTTGAATATTCCATAGAGACACCTCCTGTTATCTTGTATGTATGGGCGGCTTTGGCCGGTAGTCCTGTATCCAGTCAAAACCGCCTTATTTAAGCTTTTATTGATTATAACACCGGGAGGGATAAAATGGTAGCTTTTTTGTAAACCTGCCGGACGCCTCAGCCTATACCCCGGCCCAGGTAGGGGTCTCCGTCCACATAGATGCGGCCCCGGTCGCAGTCGATACGGTGGAGATGGGACTGGCTGTCTATCCAGGTGACGGAATAGGAGGGCAGGGCGGCGGGGAGCTCCGGCTCCACATAGAGCTTGCCCTCCCTGAGCTTCAGGCCCAGCAGCTCCTCGGTCACCACTCTGAAGTACCAGCCGGCAGAGCCGGTATACCAGCTCCAGCCTGCCTCCCCTTCGTGACCCGGAGCGGTATACACATCGGCGGGAAGGACGAATGGCTCGGCGCCATAGGACTTCAGCTCATGATTTTCAGGCAGGAGATACTGGAGTATTTCATAGCCCTGGTCCCTGCGGCCCCGGCGCAGGGCGGCCAGAGCCAGCCATATGGCCCCATGGGTGTACTGGCCTCCGTTTTCCCTGAAGCCTTCCCCATAGCCGGAGATATAGCCCGGCCTCCGTTCACGACAGGAGTAGGGAGGCTCAAAGAGCTTTACCAGTTTGTTCGGCCGGTCTACCAGCCGCTCCAAAGCGGCGTCCAAAGCCTTTTGGCTGTGAAGTGGGGAGGCAAAGGGGCTCATGGCTGCCCAGCTCTGGGACAGGGAGTCTATGCGCTCTTCCCCGCCCAGAACCTCACCGTCGGGGTAATATGCCCGATCGTACCAGCGGCCGTTCCAGGATCCCTCGGCGGCCAGCCCTATTTGGCGGGCCCCGGCCCTATAGCGTTGGGAGCCGTCAACGCCCAGCTTATCCAGCAGGGCGGCAAAGTTCAGAGCACAGTGAGAGAAAAACCAGCCCAGCCACACGCTCTCGCCTTCTACCGCATCCAGAGCGTCGTTCCAGTCGCCGCCCAGCATCCTGGGCAGGCCGTGGGGGCCGAAGCCCCGGCTTATGCAGCACTCCAGAGCGGCTTTGGCGTGGAGCAGCACGGGAGCGGAGGCGGCGGTCTCCGGCGTTTCGTACCGGTCCTTCTCGTGTGAGGCCAGAGGGGAAGAGGCGATATAGGGCACCTCTTCCCGGCACAGTGCGTAATCTCCGGTGGCCTGGGTGTATTCGCACAGAGCCCACACCAGCCACAGAAGATCGTCGCTGCAGCGGCTGCGTATCCCCTTGTCCCCCTGGGGGTGGGGGTGCCACCAGTGCATTACATCCCCTTCCTGGTACTGGTGGCGGCAGCAGAGGAGTATCTGTTCCCGGGCATAGCCGGGGTCTATGAGCATCAGGTTCACGCTGTCTTGCAGCTGGTCCCGAAAGCCCAGGGCCCCGCCGCTTTGATAAAGGCTGCTGCGTCCCTCCAGGCGGCAGGCCACGCACTGGTACGCCGCCCAGCGGCTCATATACCTGTCCAGAGGGGAGCAGGGAGAACGTAGGGAGAAGCGCCCCAGCAGATCCTCCCAGCGGGCGCAGGCCGGGGCCAGCAGGGCGGCGGCCAGGCCCGGCGTCAGCAGCTCTTTCAGCTCCTCTTCGCCGCAGAATCCGCAGACCAGCAGGCTCCTGCCTTCACAGGTCCCGCTGAGACTCAAGGCCGCCGGGCAGTACTCCGTCGAGATATCGGCTCTGCCGGAGAAGGCGGCCAGAAACTCCTCCTGGGGGAAATAGGCTTCCGGATTCTCGAAATGTGCAAGGCCGTCTTTCACATAGCCTCGGACTCCGGCGGGGTCCCCGGAGCCCAGGCAGAGCTCCATACCCCAGCGGAGGCGGAGGCCCTCCGCACCTTCTACAAGTATTATTCTCATGTTCTTGCCCAGGGGTATGAAGGCCGTGGTCCTTATCTTCCTGTCTCCCAGACGCTTTTCCCAAAGGGCATAGCCGGGGGCGTAGAATACCCGGCAGGGGAAGCCGTCGTTGGCGGCAAAGAGACTTACGGGTCTGCCCTCATATTCAAGGTATATAAACTCTGAGCCCATCAGTCCCGCAGCATCCGGGGCGGGAGGGTCTACCCGCATCTCCCTGGCGTTTTCCAGCCACATATTGCCCATACCGCAGTCGGTGGCTATATAGCCGAAAGAGCCGTTGGTGAGGATATGCTGCCAGGCCACCGGCGGCAGGTTGCCGTCAACATGAAATTCAAAGCCCTGTTCCGTCCAGCAGTGGGCCGGCACGGAGGCGACGGCCCTGGGGGAACCGAGAGAGGGGAAGGAGAGAGGCGGGGGAAGCTTTAGCTTTGCTCCATATTTTACGGCGGAGCGGCTTTCAACGGCGGCCTGGGCGGAATAGGGCAGAAGGTGTACGCCCCCCTGACTGCCTATAAGGGCTTCCAGCCCCACAGGGGAGAGCACGGAGAGTATGCGCCCCAGCAGGGGCTGCTGATATTCCCCCTGCTGATTTGAGAAGAACACCAGGTCGGCGTTCAATCCGCAGCTTTTCAGCAGACAAAAACGCCGCAGCAGTTTACTGCCGTCGGGGTCGTCCCCGTCGCAGGAGATAATAGGCAGATCTCCGGAGAGGCCGTACTGCCACAGCTCCCGGCGGGGGGCGGCCCTATGCAGCCTGTTGCGCCACAGGGGCAGCGCCATATCCATGGCCGATCCCAGCTCCTCCGGGCTCATGCCCAGATGCACTGCGGCGGCCCCGACCATGGAACTTAGCGGAGCTTTTTCCCCGTACAAAATGCGCTGGGCAGCATCCAGAGCTTCTTCTCTGGATGCCCCTGCACAGAGGGCAAAGCACAGCCGGCAGCCATCGCCTTCCGTCAGGGATAGCTGGACGCAGGCTCTTATATAGGGTCTG
>CALXGF010000199.1 GCA_944387735.1 uncultured Oscillospiraceae bacterium | reverse complement strand
AAGTTTGAAAACGGCGTGGCGGGCTTTGGCTTCTTGGCCCTGGCAGTCATGATCTTCGGGCAGTGGAGGCCCCTGTATATCGGCCTTGCCGCACTGCTCTTCGGCTTTTTCCGGGCCCTTTCCAACGTGTACTTCGGCTTTGACTTCCTGGTGAGCCTGGACATACCCGGTTCGGTATACAACATGATGCCCTATATAACCTCCTTGCTGGTGCTTGCTCTTACGTCCAAGAGCTCCAGAGCGCCTAAAGCTGAAGGTATTCCTTACGACAAAGGCTCCAGGTAGACCTGCCGCCACAATTTTTTATGGGAGCGCTGCATAATAAAAACGGCAGCGCTCCCATTTTTTAGCCGTAAAAGGAACAGTAGACCCATAGGCCGGGAGAAAACAGCCCCTATTCAAAGTCGGTATCTTCATCCCTGTTGTAGTAGCCGCCTCATGATCCGGCCTGGCTGCGCAATATGGACGGCCTCCCGGCGATCCGCCGCTGCAAAGAGATATGGACAGGCTCCAAAGCCGGTATTAAAGACCCCCTGTCCGCCCTGCTGAGCCAGAACAATAAAAAAAGATGGCGTCTGAGCCTCTTGATATTGAGCCCCCTGATGCGGAAAACTGCATCAGGGGGATTTTGTCTGTTATTGGACTTTTAACGCAGTAATCAAATTTCATACCAAAATGTATTTTGCCGCCTGCACAAACCGGGGAGCTAAAATTTGAACTAAACAAATCCGAACATTTCAAAGGACTTTGTTAAAAAATGCCCGAATTTTATGGGGATTTTCCCGCCCATTACGTGTTTTTGCAGGTAGAAAGGAAGATAAAAAACCTGACTGCAAAATTGGTAATACCAATTTAAAAACAGGAAGAAAAATCGTCATTAATTAGCTCGTTTTGAAGCACGCCATTTTATGTATTTTTAGGAAAAAAGCTGAATTTTTTAATTTTTTTATGTCCAATACTCACAAAATTTTTAAAAAAAGATTGTCGTATCTTCCAATTTACAGAAAATTTTTACGATGCTATACTTTAAACCAGTAAGAGAGAATAACATCAGTTTATAATTGGTATTTCCAAAAAAGCTGCTGCTATAGAATCACAACGACAGGAAGCGAACAAGTCCTGTTGAATAGAAAAAAGGAGAAGAGGAAAAGTGAAAACTGTTAATGTTGCCGTAATTGGCGCCGGCTGGTTTGGAGACGTACATTCGGAGTGCTTCCTCCGGGCCCAAAGCATGCTCCAGGGTGTAAAGATCAAGCTTCATACCGTAGTGGACATATATGAACCGGCCGCCATAAAGTGCAAAGAAAAATACGGCTTTGAATATTACACCACAGATTGGCATGAGGTTATAGACAATCCCGAGATCGATCTGGTGGACGTCTGTACGGACAACAAGTTTCACCGTGAAATGTCCATTGCGGCGATTGAGAAAGGGAAGCATGTTTTCTGTGAGAAGCCCCTTGCCGATACCGTTAAAGATGCGGTGGATATGACGGAAGCCGCAGAAAAAGCCGGCATTACAAACATGGTCGACTTCCACTACAGAAAGATCCCCGCCCTGGCTCAGCTGCATGATCTCATACAGGCCGGGGAACTGGGCAGGATATACCACATCAAGGGCATGTTCCTGCAGGACTTCGGCTTTGACTCCCCGATGACCTGGCGTTTTAAAAAGGCCCTGTCCGGCGGCGGCAGCATAGTCACGATGGGCTCCCATGTAATTGACGCCGTGCGCTATCTTGTGGGAGAAATAGACGAGGTTTGCTCCACCGGCAAGACTTTTATCGAAAAAAGGACAGATCCCAATACAGGCAAGGAAGATAGCTGCGACGTCGACGACGCAATGACGGTGCTGCTGAAGTTCAAGAACGGCGCTATAGGTATGCTGATGACCTCCTGGCTGTGCCACGGATGCAGACACCACCACGAGCTGGAGGTATACGGTGAAAAGGGCAGCGCAAAGTTCAACAGCGAGCGTTTGAACGAGCTTGAGCTTTGGCTTGACGATCCAAAGAGCCCTCTGAACGGAAAGAAGACCGTGCTCATCGGCCGGGATAATCCCTATGGAGATCTTTTCAACCTGAAAACCGGAATGGGCGTGGGCGTGAAAGAGTCTATAACCATTCAGATGAGAGACATGGTAGAAGGAATAGTTTCCGGCAAGGCTCAGACTCCTTCTTTCTATGACGGCATGATGGCCGTAAAAGTTACTTCCGCAATTATTAAGGCGGCAGATACTCACACCTGGGTCAAGGTGCCCGAATAACACTTTATATTGAGACTCAGAGAAAGGGGTGCATGAGATGGTAGAGGGTAGTAAAACAAGGGTCTCGAAAAAAAGCAATAAGACTAAGGCCGACCTGGCGATGTCGGCGATATTGAAATATATCAAATCCAATAATCTGCGTATGGGAGATAGGCTGCCTTCTGAACGGGAAATGGCCGAGATGTTTTCTACGGGCAGACCGGCCATCCGAGAGGCAATAAAGGTGCTGTGCATGATGAACATTCTGGAGGTGCATCCCCAAGGCGGCACGTTTATCTCAAGCTTCTCATCAAATTCCACATATGACCAGTTCAAGCTCTTCCTTCAGTCCGGGCATATCAACATGGAAGAAATCTTTGAGACAAGGCTCATTCTGGAAACGGAGTGCATCGCCTTGGCTGCAAAGAATATTACGGACGAGCAGCTTGAAGAGATAAGAAGGAACATTTCAAGCGTTGATATTGAAAATGCCGAGGAATTTGCCGAAGCCGACAGAGCGCTACATAATGCCATATATGCTTCCACCGGGAACCGGGCTCTGGAATATTTGATGCAGACGGTAAAGATGTGGACAGTCGTGAGCCAGGGTTTCACAAACTCCTTCGAGGAGGTTAGAAGGATAGTCCATAACGACCATCTGGCTATCTATGACGCTCTTTGCAAGCACGACTCCGAGCTCAGCCGTGAGGCCATGAGAAAGCACATCATGCATTTGGACAGGATACATCACGTGAGCGACACCGTTATGCGCAATGAACTGGCCAAGCTTTTGGATAAAGAAGAATTTTAAAACGAGTAGTAAGGAAGGACGTAAACATGGACTTTTCAGGGAAGACAGTAATAGTTACCGGCGCCGGCGCAGGTATGGGCAGGGCGGCCGCCCTTGGTTTTGCCAGGCTTGGCGCATCTCTTGTGGTAAACTCCATCTCCGACTCTGCGGCAAAGGTATGCGCCGATTTGGTAGCTCAGGGAGTTCCGGCCATATTTGTAAAGGCGGACGTGTCTGAAAAGGAAGGGGCAAAGAAGCTGATTGAAACGGCGGTGAAAACCTTTGGCGGGATAGACGTGCTTGTAAATGCCGCCGGTATAGTCGCCAACGGGAGCGTCGAGGATTGCGATGAAGAGACATGGGACAAGTCCATGAAGGTGAATGTAAAAAGCGTCTACCTTACTTCACGCCTTGCCATGCCCTATCTTAGACAGAGGAAGGGCGTTATCGTCAATATAACTTCCACCGTCGCAATAAAGGGCGTTATAAACCGAGCCGCCTACAGCGCCACAAAGGGCGCAATCCTTTCCCTTTCCAGGTCGATGGCAGCGGAATACATAGGCGAAGGCGTAAGGGTAAACTGCGTCTGCCCCGGAACTGTGGAAAGCGACTCCTTCAAGCGGCGCGTTGCTGCATCTCCCGACCCAGAGCAGGCAATGAAGGACTTTGTTGCACGGCAGCCCATGGGGCGCCTGGGCAGGCCGGAGGAACTGGCGGAGGCAATTTTGTTTGCCGCCTCTCCCGACGTTACCTTTATGACCGGCGCAAATATAGTTGTAGACGGCGGCATGACCATTTAATTTTCCAAGCCCGGTAAAAGTTAATATCATAAAAATATAAGCAGAAGAAAAACTCATTTAAAAAGGAGAAACAAAATGGATCCATTAATCATTGTTGCAACACCGAATAATTGCTGGCTGCATCCGGACACCAAGTACCCGAAAACCGTGGAAGAACTGGTGGAAGAATCCGTGAAGTGCCGGGAGGCGGGAGCGGCTGTTCTGCACACCCACGGTCTTGCGGACATTGGGGAAGATTGCTGCACAAAGGGCGTGGGCAAATGGGTGGATGTAGTTGAAAAGTGCAGAGCGGCATCCGGCCTGCTTATTCAGAGCGGCATGTCCACTCTTACCTTTGAACAGCGCATTGACGCTTTTAAGGCAAAATCCGACATGGTCTCCATTATTTTGAACCATCATGACGAGGATTTCGCCCAGTGCAACACGGACGTGCTCCATCCCATGGAGGAGCTGGTGGATTATGCGGAAAAGTGCCGTGAATACCGGGTAAAACCGGAGTTTGAGATATGGCACTCCGGCTCCATTTGGAACCTGAACGCTCTGATAGATAAGGGGCTCCTGGACGGTCCCTATATCAACACTCTGTTCTTCGGCTGGCCCGGCGGCACCTGGTCCCCTCCCACCGTGCAGGAATATCTGTACCGCCGCAGCCTGATGCCCAAGAACTGCAAGTGTGTCGTGTCCATTATGGAAGAGCCCCAGATGGACATTCTCGTTGCGGCAATCCGCAACGGCGACGGCGTCCGTGTGGGCACAGAGGATTATCCCTACAATCAGCAGGGTAAACTGTGCGAGGCCCATGAGCTGGTTAAAGAGATTGCAGACATTTCCCGTTCTCTTGGCCGGGAAGTGGCGACTCCGGAACAGGCGCGGGAGATTTTGGGCATCTATGCTTGAGCCTTGTCCTGATTGGCTTTAACCAGGCAAGCGGCCGACTATGGTAAGCAAAGGCAAGCACAGGGTAAAGAATATGAATGGACAGGATGGTTCCCAGTAAGGACAGAGGAATTAATATGGGTAATGATGTTTTAGTTTCAATTTCCAATTTAAGAAAGAGCTTTGGCAAAGTGCTGGCCTTGAACGACGTTTCATTCGAGCTGAAAAGGGGCGAGGTACATGCGCTGCTGGGGGAAAACGGAGCCGGCAAATCAACGCTTATTAAAGTGATTAGCGGCGTCCATACTCCGGATGAAGGCGAAATGATAATCAAAGGGCAAAAGATAAGCAATTACTCGCCGAAAAAAGCACGCAGCAGCGGAGTGGCAACGGTGTTTCAGGAGCTGAGCCTGGTCAATGAGCTCTCGGTAGAGGACAACATTTTCCTGGGCCATGAGGTCTCCGTGGCAACAGGGGCCTTAAACAGAACCGTAATGCGGAAAAAGGTTAATGAGCTTCTGGAATATGTAGGGCTGAACGTCTCACCTCAGACAAAAACGGGAAGCCTGGGCTCCGCTCAGCAGCAGCTGGTTGAGATCGCAAAGGCGCTGAGTACCGATCCTGATATCATCATTATGGATGAGCCGACGGATAAGCTATATGGTGACGAGCAAAAGCAGCTTTATCGCATTATCGCAAAGCTGCGGGAGGACGGTAAAGGCATAATATACATCTCCCATAAGCTTGAGGAGATCCTTCTTATCGCAGACCGGGTTACGGTTTTGCGGGACGGAAAATATATCTCAACCACGGATACAAAGGGCGCCACTCATGAGCAGCTGATATCCATGATGGTAGGCAGAGATATAGGCTCTTTGTTCCCCAAAGAGAAGGTACCCATTGGGGATGATGTTCTTACGGTTAAGGACCTCAGTTGCGGCGGTTATCTGCAGAATATCAATTTTTCCGTGCGGAGCGGGGAAATTCTCGGCATAGGCGGCCTGGTTGGCTCAGGAAGAACGATGCTGGCGCAAAGTATAGCCGGCGTTATTAAGACCGATGCAGGCAAGGTTTTCGTTGATGGCGAGGAGATAAGCCTCAAATCCCCCAAGGACGCAATAAAATCCCGCATTGCATATCTGCCTGAGGATAGGAAACGATACGGTTTGGTGCTCTCCATGAGCTGCCTGGATAATATTATTCTCCCTTCGATCCCCAGCTTTGTCGTTAATAAAAAAGAGCTGACCAAAAATACGGACGGTCTGGTTTCAAAGCTCAGCATCAAGACTCCAAGCTTGAATACCTATGTGGGAAATCTGAGCGGAGGAAACCAGCAAAAGGTCGTTATTGCAAAATGGCTCAGCACAAAAGCCCGCGTATTTATTTTTGACGAACCCACACAGGGAATAGACGTAGGCACGAAAGCGGAAATATACAAGCTTATGTGCAGTCTGGCAAAAGAAGGCTGCTGCATACTGATGATTTCATCAGACATGAACGAGCTTCTGTCCATGTCTGACAGGGTGGCCGTTATGAGCTCGGGTCAGATGGTCGGAGTTTTGAATCATGATGAATGTACGCCGGAGAATGTTCTGAGATACGCATTTGAACGCTCCGATTCCTAAGCCCTCTATAGCCAAAGCCGGCGGGCATCTCGGAACACTTTAAAAATCGATTAATGTTTTTGCTGTATAAAGCGGCAAGGTGGAGATTCTTATGAAAAAGGAAAAACAAATCAATATTAATTGGCAAATTGTCGGAGTACTAGCCGCAATCGTTGTAATAATTATCGTCACAGGCATTATCAGACCGCAATTTTTCAAGCTGTCCAACATCGCCAATGTTGTCAGGCAGAATGCGGCCCTGGCTCTGGTTGCGTTTGCTATGACGCCAATAATCATAACCGGCGGTATAGACCTGTCTCCGGCGGCAAACAACGCCCTGGTCAGCATTGTGGTGGCCATGCTCCTGGTAAGGGGAATGAACGTCTACGCCGCTATGACCATCGGCATCATGGCAGGCACGGCCTGCGGCCTGATTAACGGCGTGCTTATCGGTTATCTCAGGCTGCCGCCCTTTGTGGCGACATTGAGCACGCAGTGCATTGTTCAGGGCGTGGCGTTGACGATCACCGGAGGCGTGCCGGTCACCAATCTTGGCAGCGAAGTGTACAAGACTCTGGGCATAGGAAGCATCGGCAATATCATCCCCGTAAACTTCATCCCCGTAGTAGTCTTGTTCGCCCTCACATTTTTCCTTATCCATAAAACGAAATTCGGAATTAACACATATGCGATAGGCGGTAATGAAACCGTTGCCCTTTGGGCAGGCATCAATGTGAAGAAGCATAAGCTGCTGGTATATACCTTTGCAGGTTTTATGTTTGGCATAGCCGGCGTTATCGCCGGGTCCCGCGTCAGCTCCGGACAGCCCTATCTGAGCACCGGTATCGAGCTGGACGCAATAGCCGCAGCGTGCATAGGCGGCACCTCAATGTCCGGAGGAAAAGGAACCATGCTTGGCACCTTGCTTGGCGTAATGCTCATGGGCCTGCTGAACAACGCCCTTAACCTGTCGGGAATTTCAACCTTTGTTCAGGACATCGTAACAGGTTTTGTAATCGCTATAGCCGTATTTGTCAGCATGATACGGGACAATAAAAACTGAAGCATTGGCAGCAGTGGAAAAAGCCGAAAGGCAAAAAATAAATTGGAGGAAAGCAAACAATGAAAAAGAGCAAAATCATATCCCTTGTAATAGTTTTGGCGCTATGCTTTGCTATTGCAGGGTGCGGAGCATCAAACACGGAAGCTGAAGCTACGCCCGCCCCGGAGGCGGCAAGCGCAGCGGAGACCAGCGAGAAGGAAACAGTAAACGTCACCGTGCTGATGCCAAACGCCGGCGACACCTATTTCCAGAACAAATCCTACGGCTATACTCTCGGAGAACAGTTAGCCAACAGCGAGTTCCCCCAGCTTGACGTCGTAGTCAAGATGTACGATGCGGGCGGCTATGAGTATGCGGAGCGGCAGATAAGCCAGATGGAAGACGCGATCACTCAGGGTGTGGACGTCATCATACTGACCCCCTGTGATTCGGAGGCCCTTGTCCCCTATGTGGAGAAGGCAATGGATGCCGGAATAATAGTCATAAACGATGATATAGCCGTCAACTGCGACTGCACCAGCGCAATTTATGAAAATTCCGTCAGAGCGGGCAAGCTTCTGGCCTACAGAATGGCAGAGAGCATGGGCTATGAAGGCAATGTTTGCCTGCTGAAGGGACCCTCCTCCGGCTCCCTTTTCGTCAACCGTGGTCAGGGCGTTGTGGAGGGGCTGTCCGCCTTCTCCGGAATAACCGTCCTTGACGAGCAGTTCCAGACCGACGACGTCATGGCCGGCATGAGCCAGGTGGAAGACTGGATACAGCGCTTTGGCGACGACCTGGATGCAGTTTACATTCACGGCGCAACCCAGGCCATTGTGGCTGCCGACTCTCTCAAGGCTGCCGGATACGAGCCCGGCGATGTGAAGATCTTCACCTTTGACGTCAGCGCCGAGTCCCTGCAGTATCTCCAGGACGGCTGGCTTACCGGTATAGTTCCCGCCCAGCCCATTAAGGTCTCTCAGAACGCAGTTGTCTATGGCGTACGGGCATACATGGGCCAGGAAGTTCCCGCCAAGGTATACTCCAGCGACGACTACCCCATCCTCAGCGACGAGGCAGAGTTCTTTGACACCGGCTTCTGCATGGCCCCTGACGGATGGTCCCCGAAGCTCAACTGAGTAATCTCGAATAAAACCACTCGAAAGTTATTTCATTATCCTCTTAGCGATTGCTGTGCGGGAGTAACTCTCGCACAGCAATTGTGATTAATGCTGTTACAAAATATTTTTTACCCAAAGTGATAATAAACTGGGAGGTCACAATGGAAAGGTATGCTTTAGCGAAGGTGGCTTTAGGCAAGGAAGCTGCGGATCTAGTCATATGCGGTGGGAAACTGGTCAATGTCTGCACGAAGGAAGTATACGATGCAGACGTGGCGATCAAGGGCGACAGCATCGCATACATCGGCGACTGCACACACACCATAGATGAAAACACGGAAATCATAGATGCGAAAGGAAAATACATTTGCCCTGGCCTGATCGACCAGCACGTCCACACATATGAAAGCCAGATGGACGTTGTGGAATACGCAAACGCAGTGGTGCCGCTTGGCGTAACCGGAGTTGTGAACGATTTCTACGGCGAGTGCGTTATCGGCGGTATAAAAGCAATAAGGTCCTCTTTGGATATCGCAAAAAAACAGACGCCGCTTAAAATTTTTTTTGCTCTTCCCATGCCCGCTTATTATCAGAACCTGCCCTTCTACCACGTGGGTCATCCCACGGAAGAAGAGATGATCGAGATGATGGATTGGGAAGAGTGCGTCGGCCTGAACGATACCTTTGGCAGTAAAATGATCGCCAACGATCCGAAGATGCAAAGGCTCATAGACGAGGCCCAGAAGCGCAGGCTGGAGGTCTGCGGGCATGGCTCGGAGCTTTCGGAAAAGCAGTCCAACGCATGGATGGCTTATGTCCGCCGCACGGACGACCATGAGTGTACCCAGCCTGAGGAGCTTCTGTATAAGCTGAGGATGGGAATGTATGTATCCATGCGCGTAGGTTCCGGCTGCGTTGAGATACCAAGACTTGCAAAGGCTCTGTCCTATGCAGATGTAGACACGAGACACATTACCCTTAATACCGACGTATGCTCGCCCCTGAGGATGAGCGAAGAGGGACACCTTGATAATTGCGTCAGGACATGCATTAAAAACGGCATACATCCCATAGACGCAATTTGCATGGCGACAATTAATACGGCGGAGTGTATAAGGAAGGACGATCTGTTTGGCTCCGTCGCTCCGGGCAAGATCGCAGATATCGTTCTGGTGAAGGATCTTGTAGACTTCCGTGCGGATACGGTCATAGCCAACGGCCGTGTTGTGGCAAAAGACGGCAAGCTGCTTGAGCCGTTTAAAAGAGCGCCGTATCCGGAATATGCATATAACACCGTGCGTTTAAAAAGAGAAATTCGAGCATCTGATTTTGCTATCAGCTGCAATTCAAATACAGCGCAGAAAGTCCGTGTAATTGGCTGCTCAAATGAAGGCATCATTACCACCGAAATTCACACGGAGATAGTCCCGGAAGATGGCTTCATCCGCCCGGACACGGAGAGAGACATTCTCAAAATCGCCAGCCTTGAGCGGACGAAACTCTCCGGAGACATGTACACTGCGCTGATACATGGCTTTGGCCTGAAATCCGGCGCCATTGCCAGCACCTACAATCCCCACAACCAGCATATGACTATCGTGGGAACAAACGACGAGGACATGGCCTTTGCCGCAAACAAGCTTGTAGAAATGGGCGGAGGCTTCATTGTGGTGGAAAAGGGAGAAGTCAAAGCGGCCCTGCCTCTGCCCATGTATGGGCTTTTGTCGGACATGCCCCTTGAGAGCGTTGTGGAGGGCGTCCGCTCCGTCTACTCCGCCTCTTGGGATATAGGCTGCGTGCTGTCCGAACCCTTCCACACCCTTGCCTTTGTGGGTCTGCCCGTGATTATAGGCAATCTTAAGATAAGCCCCACGGGTCTGGTGGATGTTTGGGCCGAAAAGAACGTCCCCTTGTTTATAGAGGAAGCATGATGTACGGGAGGGATTGTCATTGAAACTGTTTGACGGACATATTCATGCCGGGAACAATACCCAAGCAGGGGAAATAATAAGCTTTCTCGACAGGATAGGAGGAGACTACGGCCTTGTCTTAGCTGCGGACCACGGGAAATGGGACGATGACAATCCTGATGCGGTCTGCAGCGACGAAGCGGTCATTCGCCTGGTCAATGAGGGCGGCGGCAGACTGTACGGCCTCTCCTCCGTCAGCCCCTACAGCGAAGGCGGAGCCGGCCGGAAGGCCGAGAAGGCTTTTGCAAAGGGACTAAAGGGTCTGAAGATTTATCCTCACGGGGGATTTTTCCCCAACGATAAGCGTCTTTACGAGGCATATGAATTGGCCCAGAGCAAGGGCTATCCCGTTTTCATACACACAGGTATGAAGGCTCAGCGCAGCCAGCGGATGATCTATAATAACCCGATTTATATAGACGACATTGCTGTGGATTTTCCCAAACTGAAGATAGTAATAATGCATGCGGCTTACCCCTGGACGGAAGAGGCGCTTGTGCTTTCCCATCTGAATAAAAATGTTATGGTGGACCTCACCTTCCTTGACGTGCTGTCCTACACCTACGGCAGGGATCTGCTGGCTGAGGTTACAAAGAGATTTTGCAAAGTGCTTGGGTCCGAAAAAATAATATGGGGCTCTGAGGGAGAGTATCTGGGCCTGGACGCATTCAGGGACGATGGAATCTCACGGGTGAAAAACTGCCTTGCAGAGATCATGGATTTTGACTTTATTTCCCAGCGGGATAAAGAGAACATTCTGTATAATAACACCTTAAATCTCTTAGGGGGCAACAGGTAGAAGCCGGCCGTCTGGGCGGAAAACGGCCGGAAAGATATTTTGCCTAGGAGAGATCTCATGTATTGAATAGTTTTAATCTCACCGGAGCTTTGAGTGATGAAGGCTGTATTTGATCAAGTCTTTGTACTGGTTTTATTTTTTGCAGGGGGCTGGGCCTTGTGCAGCAGGAAAATTATACGTGACGAACAGGCGGGAGCCTTATCGGCATGTGTGATCTACTTTTTCCTTCCCTGCACAATGCTGAGAACATTCGCAGCTAATTTCACCCAGGCATATCTGACGGAAAAGTTTTCGCTGATATTTGTGGGCAGCAGCGCGACGGTGTTAATTGTCCTGTTTTCCATGGTGTTCTCCAAGAAACTCAGCGACGACCGTTATCAGCAGGGAGTATATGAATATCTACTTGTCTGCCCAAGCTATGCCTACATCGGTTATGAGCTGTGCCGCTCCCTGTATGGAGACCTTGCGCTGCTGGATCTCATAGTATTTTCCATACCTTCCAGCATTTTGTATACCTATTCCGTCGGATATTGCAAAATCCTGGACAAACCCTTGAACGCAAAGTATCTGTTAAACCCGACCATCCTGGCTATTGCTGCGGGGGCCGCAATAGGGCTTACAGGCATAAAGCTTCCCAACGCCGCCGGGATATTGCTGGAAAAAGCGGCGGCGTGCACGGCGCCTGTGGGCATGCTCACCGCAGGCGCCGCCATGGCAAAATATTCTCTCAAGGAGATGCTCATTGATAAAACGAGCTACATTCTGGTTGCCTTTCGCCTGCTGATTATTCCGGTATCGCTGTGTTTCATACTTCATGTCCTGAGCCTGGACGCCTACGTCCAAGTCGCAGTGCTGATGTTTGCAATGCCTGTTGCCACGAATACAGTGGTTTTCCCCAAGATGATCGGCGCTGAATGTGAGACTTCCGCCTCTGCTCTGCTGATTTCCCATATACTGTGCCTGTTTACCATTCCCCTGCTGGTGGAGCTTATGCTGTAGCAAGGAAAATGTCTCGCTCTATTTTAAGCTCAGGCGGAGAAAGATAAAAACCCAAGGGAGAGCCTGTCCTCAGACGGGGTCTTTCCCATAACAAAATTTTTATCGGAGGAAATTCCCATGGAGGTTTTAAAAAGAATAGCTAATGCCGGTATAATTCCTGTTGCCGTTCTGGATAATGCGGAGGATGCGGCGCCCGCTGCCAAGGCCATGATTGCCGGCGGAATCGACGTCATGGAGATAACCTTCCGCACTGCGGCGGCGGCGGACTCCATCCGCGCCGTGGCGGCGGAGGTGCCGGAGATGCTGGTAGGCGCAGGCACGGTTCTGAACCTTGAGCAGTGCAAGCTGGCGGTGGAATGTGGAGCCAGGTTTATCGTCTCTCCCGGCTATGACGAGGAGATGGTGTCCTGGTGCATAGAAAACGGAGTGGCCGTCACTCCGGGCTGCGCCACGCCCACCGAGATAATGGCGGCTCTGAAGCACGGTTTGAAGGTGGTAAAGTTTTTCCCGGCAAATGTGTACGGAGGACTGAGCGCAATCAAGGCTCTGGCCGGGCCCTTTGTGGGTCTGAAGTTCATACCCACCGGCGGCGTGAGTCAGCAGAACCTGGGCGAATATATATCCAATCCTTCCATCCATGCCGTAGGCGGCAGCTGGATCTGCCCTAAGGCGGACATTGCAGCCCACAACTTCGACAGGATCACCAGGCTTTGCGCCGAGGCACGCAGGATCGCCCTGGGCTTTGAGCTGTGCCATGTAGGCATCAACTGCGGGGACTCGGACGAGGCCATGGCAGTGTGCAGCGAGATGGCAAAGGCTTTTGACTTTGAGGTCAAGACCGGCAATTCTTCCAACTTTGCCTCCTCCGGTGTCGAGGTTATGAAGTCGATGTACCTTGGCAAAAACGGCCATCTGGCTATTCGCACCAACAGCATAGAGATTGCCGCCGCAGAGCTGGAGAAACGGGGCTTTGCCCTTGATATGAGCACGGCCAAATATAAGGGAGAGCGTATGTTTGCAGTGTATCTTAAAAGCGAGATGGGCGGCTTTGCTATCCACCTTCTGCAGAAATAATCAGATAAGGGGGAAAACATATGAAGTTCTTGACCTTTGGTGAAATCATGCTCCGTCTCAAGTCTCCCGGCCACGAGAGGCTTTTCCAGAGCCCCGTGCTGGAGGCCACCTTTGGAGGCGGCGAGGCCAATGTGGCGGTCTCCCTGGCGAACTTCGGCCAGGATGCGGCTTTTCTATCCGTGATACCCAAAAACGCCGTTGGAGATGAGTGCATCCGGGAACTGCGCCGTTTTGGGGTTGACAGCTCCCGCATAATCCGGGGCGGGGAGCGGCTGGGAATTTATTTCCTGGAATCCGGGGCAAATCAGCGCCCCAGCAAGGTGGTCTATGACCGGGCCCATTCAGCCATCTCCCAGGCGAAGCCCGGCGATATAGACTGGGACAAAGCCTTTGAGGGCGTGGATTGGTTCCATATTACCGGAATCACTCCGGCGATCTCCGAAAGCGCAATGGAGCTGTCCCTTCAGTCCGTTCGGGAGGCCAAGAAAAAGGGAATCACCGTTTCCTGCGACCTTAACTACCGCAAAAATCTATGGAAATACGGCAAGAAAGCCTCCGAGGTGATGAGGGAGCTTGTAAAATATGTGGATGTGGCCATTGCAAATGAGGAGGATATCCAGAAGGCTTTGGAGATAAGCGCCGATGTAAACGTGGAATCCGGGGAGCTTGACCGGAGCAAATACAGGGCCCTTGGCGACAAGGTCCTGGAAGCCTGCCCGGACATGAAAATGATTGCGATTACACTGAGAGAGAGCAAAAGCGCCGACTGGAACGGCTGGGCGGCTTGCCTCAATGACCGGGAACACTTTTATGAGTCTAAGCGATATGAAATCCGCGACATCGTTGACCGGGTGGGCGGCGGAGACAGCTTTGCCGGCGGCTTGCTTTACGGCTTGAACAACTATGAGAGCAGGCAGCAGGCACTGGAATTTGCCGTTTCCGCCTCCTGCCTTAAGCACAGTATCGACGGGGACTTCAACCGTGTAAATGTGGATGAGGTGGAAAAGCTCATGGGCGGCGACGGCACCGGGCGCGTGCAGAGATAGCCATGTGATAACCCCCTGCGTTTTCTGTACTTTTCCGGATTATCATGCAGGCAGAAAATAAAACGCAGAACCCTCCCCCGGCCTGATAGAAAACATGTAATAAATGCGTCCCCTGCGCCTGATTATCGAACCGGTCCGGTAAAAACAGACAACAGAGAAAATACCCCCTGATGTAGGACATGTAAGTACTGCATCAGGGGGTATTGCTATGACTAAGCAGAAAGCATACACAGACACAGGAACTGTTTCCGGAAATTAAGGCAATGCCGGTAAACAGGGATAAGGGGCTGCGGATTTCGCTACTTCATAAACCTCCAGAGCTTTGCAACATTGTTACTCTAAATACATCCTTCTATCTCCTTTTAAAGGGTATTCAGTACAAGCTCTTGTTCTCACCCCATTTTGTCAAATGTCACGCTGTCGTGTTCATTGCCGGGGATAACCACAGTTCCCAGCGCAAAGCCCTGTGAGCTTTATAAGCAAATTGCCGTTTATGCCATCCTTTTACAATAAGCCCGCTGTCCGGACCGGCTACGCTTTATGTTACGCTGCGCTTCTTCTTGTTCCGGCATTGCTGTCACCATCGTCTCCATTTTACAAAAAAGCCATTAAAGGCTTTTTTGACAAACAAATAGGGCAGGCTTCGGCCTGCCCTATTATGTTATTATTGAGTTTTGGTTTAATTACTTCAGGTTGCCCAGGTCGTTCACGGTGACAACGGTGGCGCAGTCGGCAGCGGCGACGGT
>CALXGF010000198.1 GCA_944387735.1 uncultured Oscillospiraceae bacterium | reverse complement strand
GCAAGGGAAAAAATGAGGGAAAAGAGCCAAAACGAAGTGGCGAAAACGCTGGAAACGCCAGTGTTTTCAAGGGGTATAGAAATTTTAACTGAGAAATCAGAATTTATTTTTATCGGGAAACCAGATGAAGAAAAATCGGTTGTCTGTCTTACAAAGGATGCTCCAGATAACACCACAGACCGAGAGGATGGATGGAGAGCTTTTCGGATAGAGGGTTTGCTGGACTTTTCTCTGACCGGCATACTGGCCAAGATTGCTTCTCATCTAGCAGAAAAGAATATACCGATATTTGCCATATCCACTTTTAATACAGACTATGTGTTGGTAAAGGCAGAATATGAGATGGAGGCATTAAGTGTGCTTGGTCAGGCAGAATATCAGATTGTGACAGGGGAATCCGCATGCTGATACGAAGAGAAAATAAAAGTGATTACGAAAGTATTTATGATGTGGTAAAGACAGCTTTTGAGAGCGCTGACCATGCGGACGGCAACGAGCAGGATCTGGTCAATGCTCTTAGAAACGGGGATTCCTATATCTCCGAGCTGTCGCTCGTTGCGGAAATAGATGGAATCATTGTCGGACACGTTATGTTTACAAAAGCGTGGGTTGGAGATATTCCGGTTCTTGCGCTTGCTCCGCTTTCTGTAATCCCAGAGTACCAAAGAAAAGGAATCGGTACGGCATTGGTAAAAGAGGGACATAGGATTGCAGCTGACCTTGGCTTTGCGTATTCTGTTGTACTGGGCAGCGAAAATTATTATCCCAAATTCGGATATGTTCCGGCTGATACCGTTGGCATACAGGCACCCTTTGACGTGCCGAAGAAGAATTTCATGGCATATAAGCTGAGGGAAGATGCACCGGAGGCTTGCGGAGTAATGCGATATGCAGGGGAATTTGGGATTACGTAAAAATTTATTTTGCAGGTGTGTGGCATGAGTGTTATTGAGATTTTGACTGATAAGAAACAGTATCTCGATTTATTGTTATTAGCGGATGAGCAAGAAGATATGATAGATCGTTATCTTTCCAGGGGCAGGATGTACATTCTTGATGATGATGGCATTAAGTGCGAGTGTGTTGTAACCGATGAAGGAAATGGTGTGCTGGAGATAAAAAACATTGCGACAGTTCCGGAGTACCAAGGTAAAGGATATGCAAAAGCGATGATTGATTTTGTTGTCAATAAATATAAAGGACAGTATACCGTTGTGCAGGTCGGAACCGGTGATAGTCCTTTGACGATTCCGTTCTATGAAAAGTGCGGCTTCGTTTATTCTCATAGCTTACCAAACTTTTTTATAGACAATTATGATCATCCAATATTTGAGAACGGTATTCAGTTGGTAGATATGGTCTACCTGAAAAGACCGTTATGAACATTTTCCAGTTTGACGAGGTGACGAGATGTACGCACAGACTGCAGTAAAATCCCATATCTTACTCCGTAACGGTGCATACGGCATCGTTATGAGGGGTGTGCAAAAATGCACATGTGCGGATGCATCGTTACGAGATAGAAATGCCCTGCCGTTATGTTGTATCAAATTAGACACGGCAACCGACCCGGACATGGGCAGAGAGACCTTTATCCCCGGCATACTGGAGGCCCTCAGCGACGGGGAACAGCTCCATGAGCTCTGGGCCGGGGTGAGCGTAGACACCATGGCGGCCAGGGCCTCCGACGTGGAGGGGCGGGAAAATCTCAGCCCCCAGGATTACCAGGAGATATTGGAGCAGAGCGACCGATATGAGGCTGTGTTCATGACCTTTATGGACAAGCTGAATATGCTCAAATGGGTGGCCCGGCTGGGGGCGGTGAAGTATATAGACAGGGAAAATGCCCTGTGCAGCTTTGACGATCCCTCTTTTGCCCAGCTTCTGGCCTGGTGCAGCACCATGGGGGATGCGGTGGAAGAGGGCAGCGATGTGCCCTACCTTGAGTTATCCCAGGTAGTGTTGTCAGTGGAGCCCATATCCAACCCCGGAAGGCTGAAGGCTTTGGATGAGCTTTTCGGCGAGCCCTGCGCCTTTGTGGGCTTCCCCGACGGGGGCAGCGGCTTCAGCTGCTTTAACTGTGACTACGGCGGCAGCATGGCCATACCGGCAAACTCCTCCAACAAGGAGGGGGCTTGGGCCTTTATAAAGGAGCAGCTGTCTATGGACAAGCAGATGGACATTGAATACTGCCTGCCGGTGAACCGACAGGCCCTGCTGCGCAAAGCAGAGGAGGAACTGAGCGGGGAGCAGGTGGAGCGGCTCATGGGCCTGCTGGAAAACACCCAAGGCGCCGACCGCTGCTCCGACAGCCAGGTGAGGGACATTATCCTGGAATGCGGCCAGGCCTATCTGGCGGGGGACAAGAGCCTGGAGGAGACGGTGGAGCTGATCCAGTCCAGGGCCTCCCTCTATGTGTCCGAACAGTACGGCTGAAAAGGGCAGCAAGGCTTTTGATTAGAACCATACAAACAAAAAACTGCCGGTCACCCGGCAGTTTTAACTTTAATCAATTTTATATATCTTCCTAATCCTTTGGGCAGCTTATCTCCAGCAGCTCCTCAATAAGCTTGTGGAAAAGCTTTGCCTGTACAGTGTCGGAGGCCCTGTAATACACCTCTTTGCCCTCCCGGCGGCTTACAATCAGACCTGCGCTTCTAAGCTGGCGCAGGTGGTGGGAGACGGCAGGACTGCTCATATCCATCATGGCGGAGAGATTTATGACACATTCCTCACAGTGGCACAGTATCCAAAAGAGTTTTACCCTGGTACTGTCATCCAGCTGGCGCAGAAGCTGGGATACTTCCTGAAAATCTGCGGCAGACGGGCAGTGTTCCATTACCTCCCCGGCAGATTGGCCGTGGTCGTGAGGCAGTTTGCTTTGTTCCATTGCTTGCCCTCCTGCATATTATAGATAAATCTTTTAAATATTTTAACCGAAAATCCGGAAAAAGGCAAACACATTTTACCTTTTAAAGAGAGTATGAGGCAGAATAAAAATAAATCGGAAAAAAGTTAAAAATACTCTTGACTGTATGACGGAGCAGGTGTATTATGATGCCCGTAAAGATTAAACGAGTGCTTAATTGTTTATGAGTCATGGAGGTGCGGTATGAAGAAAAGCTATAAGATAGATGTGGACTGCGCAAATTGCGCCAACAAAATGGAGCAGGCCGCATGCGGCACGCCGGGGGTAAAAAACGCCACGGTGAACTATATGGCGCTGAAAATGACAGTGGAGTTTCAGGACGGGGAGGATGCCTCTGCCGTTATGAAGCAGGTACTGAAAAATTGCAAAAGGGTAGAGAGCGACTGCGAGATTTTTCTTTGAGATACATAAGGCACCCAGGGCCCATGGCCAGGGGTGCTTTAGCAGGGATATTATATGAACAGATGAACATATATTGATATAATTGCCGATTTGAAAGGGAGAAATCAAAATGAATAAGAAACAGAAGGATACGCTTCGGCGCATACTTATATCGGCGGCGATCCTCATTTGCCTTCAGCTCATATCTGTGCAGCGGTTTTCCGGCCTTGATGCCTGGCTTTTTCCCGGCGCAGGGCGCTGGATACGTCTGGCCCTGTATCTGATAAACTATTATATAATCGGCTGGAGCACCTTGAAAAAGGCCTTTAAGGGCATCAGGAACCGCCAGGTCTTTGACGAGAACTTCCTCATGGCCGTGGCCACACTGGGCGCCCTGGCTCTGGCAATATATGAAAACGGAGATTATGCCGAGGCCATAGCGGTTATGCTCTTCTATCAAATAGGCGAGTGGTTTGAAAGCTACGCCGTGGGAAAGAGCCGCAGGAACATAAGCCAGCTCATGGATATCCGTCCCGACTACGCCAACATTGAGCAGGATGGCAAACTCATCAGAGTGGACCCGGATGAGATAGAGCCGGGCAGCATCATTGTGGTTCAGCCGGGGGAGAAGGTGCCCATTGACGGCGCTGTTACCGAAGGCAGTTCCGCCTTGAATACCAGCGCCCTCACCGGCGAGAGCCTGCCCAGGGAGGTGGGAGCCGGGGACGAGATCATAAGCGGCTGCATCAATATGAGCGGCCTGCTGAAAGTGCGCACCACCAAAAAGTTTGAGGAGTCCACCGTCTCCAAAATCCTGGAGCTGGTGGAGAATGCGGGAGAGCGCAAGTCCAGGCAGGAGGATTTTATTTCCAAGTTTGCCAGGGTATACACCCCCGCAGTCTGCTTCAGCGCCTTGGCTCTGGCAATTCTGCCGCCCCTTGTGCGGCTGATCTTTATGGGCCTTGCTCCTATGTGGGGAGTGTGGATATACCGGGCATTGACCTTCCTGGTAATAAGCTGCCCCTGCGCACTGGTCATAAGCATACCCCTCAGCTTCTTTGCTGGCATAGGCGGGGCCAGCCGGGCCGGCATACTGATAAAGGGCTCCAACTTCCTGGAAACACTGTCCAAAACCGACTGCGTTGTGTTTGACAAGACCGGGACACTCACCCAGGGCGTATTTGAAGTGGAAGGCGTACACCACAGCATAATGGAAGATAAAAAGCTGCTGGAGTATGCAGCCCTGGCTGAGAGCGCCTCCTCTCACCCTATAAGCCGCAGCCTGCAAAAAGCCCATGGCAAGGAGCCTGACAGGAGCAGGGTAAAGGATATACAGGAGATAAGCGGCGCCGGTGTGCTGGCAACAGTGGACGGCCGGCAGGTAGCTGCCGGCAACGACAAGCTTATGAAGCGGCTGGGCGTGGAATACAGGGATTGTCACAGCGTGGGCACCATAATCCACATGGCCATAGACGGTCAATATGCCGGGCATATACTTATCTCGGACGTGGTAAAGGCCCATGCAAAGGCGGCGATATCAGCCCTTAAGAAAGCCGGCGTGGAAAAGACCGTGATGCTCACGGGAGACATCAAAGCCGTGGCGGAACACGTGGCATCTAAGCTGGGCATAGACCGGGTTTACAGCCAGCTGCTGCCGGGGGATAAGGTGCAGAAAATGGAAGAGCTTCTGAAAGAGGAGAAGAAGGAAGGAAAGCTGGCCTTCGTGGGCGACGGCATAAACGACGCCCCGGTGTTGGCCAGGGCGGATATCGGCATAGCCATGGGGGCCCTGGGCTCGGACGCAGCCATAGAGGCGGCGGATGTTGTGCTCATGGATGACGATCCGCTGAAGATAGCAAAGGCCATAAAGATATCCAGAAAGTGCCTGGGCATCGTATATGAGAACATTGTCTTTGCCATTGGAATCAAGCTGATCTGCCTTGTCCTGGGAGCTCTGGGTATAGCCAATATGTGGCTGGCAGTATTTGCGGATGTGGGCGTTATGGTGCTGGCTGTGCTTAACGCCATGCGCTGCCTGTTTGTGTATAAGCTGTAAAAGATTCCTGACTCTGCGCCGCTTTCCGGACCTGCCCTTGATTTTTTTGCCGGCTTAAAGTAAACTAATATCAGGACATACATGTAAGAGGGTGGCGCCGTGAAAAGGAAAACATCCAGACTTGTTGCATGGGTAATGCTGCTTGCCGCATTTGCTTTCTTCGTTTATGCGCTGGGCCACCCGGAAGCCTCTTTTCCCTGGGGCAGCGGAGCGACTTATACACTGTACGGGGCCTATGCGCTGCTGATGCTCCTGTTATTTGCCGCCCCCTTCAAGGACTAGGAGAGGAAGTGCGGAGAAAACTATGAAACATAAATTGTTCTTGGCAACTGCCGGAATTTGCCTGGCCCTGGCTATCCTGCTTATCTGCCTGTCCCAGGGTGTTTTTGGCAAAAGACCCTTTAAGGATATTGATGGGGCGGACATTGTTTCGGCAACGGTGGAGCTTATGCCGCCGGATGTGGAGCTGGAGATATCGGATACGGAGGAGCTGGCAGAGCTTCTGCGCTCGGTGGTGATTTACCGTGAAGATGACAGCTATAAGGACTATGCGGGCCAGGCCGCTGTTTTTACCCTCATCATGGAAGACGGGACGGCAGTGGAGATAACGGACTATACACCCTTTGTCATAATCGACGGCGTGGGTTATAAAGCCAAGTATGAGCCCTGCCAGGCCCTCAACTCCTATGCCAATGCCCTTCTCTCCCAAAGCGGAATATAAATACCCCCTGAAAAATTTAGAGCGTATCCAAGGATACGCTCTAAATTTTTCATTATTTTATACGTTCAAGCCCACTTCCCGCATGACTGATATGAGCTTTGCAAGGCCCTCTGTGCCTATCTCCGTGAGGGGCAGGCGCAATATGCCGGAGTCCATGTTCAGCTCCCTCATGGCAGCCTTTACCGGTATGGGATTGGTCTCCACGAACAGAGCGGAGAAGAGCTGGGCATAGCGGGCGTAAAGGGCCGTGGCCTGGGTAAAGTCTCCCTCAAGGCACAGGGCGCAGAGCTTGGAGATAACTCCGGGGATGATGTTGCCGGCAACGGAGATTACCCCAAGAGCGCCCAAGGCCATCATTGCCACGGTGTTGTCGTCGTTGCCGCTCCAAATGTACAGGTCGTCGCCGCAGAGGCTGCGGGTTGTGCCCACCAGGGCGATATCACCGGCGGCCTCTTTTACGCCGTTTATGTTGGGATGCTGAGAGAGTATTCTGTAAGTGTCGGCGGCTATGCCTATTCCGGTGCGGCTGGGGACATTGTATAGTATCATGGGAATGTCAACCCTGTCCGCCACATAAGTAAAGTGCTCCACGAGGCCCTTCTGAGTACTCTTGTTGTAATAGGGCGTGACCATGAGTATGCCGTCGGCCCCGGCGCTTTTGGCGTTCTCTGCGTTTCTCAGGGCGGTCTCGGTGTTGTTGCTGCCAATGCCGACGATGAGCTTCATGCGTCCCTGGTTAAACTTTATAGCTTGGCGTATGGTCTCATACTGCTCACAGACTGACTGGGTGGCCGCCTCGCCGGTGGTGCCGCAGACCACTATGGCCGCAGTGCCGTTTTCATATTGATAGTCTATGTTTTTCTGAAGCCTGTCATAATCAACGCCGTGTTGGTTGAAGGGGGTGACGATGGCGGTGCATGAACCTTTGAAGATGGGTGTCTTGACCATATAATACTCCATTCTGCCGCTTATGTAGTCAGCAAGGCTCCCTGTATATCCCCGGCAGCGGCAAAGGGGAGACCACGGCCTGTGCTGCATATGCCGCACTGAGGCGGCTGCCCGGCCCCAAAGGGCTGTTTACATCTCACAGCATACGGGTGAGGGGATAATATTATTACTCTTTTCATTGAAAAAGTTTAAAGGCTCTGGTATAATCAAGCCGTTATGCGGATACGCCAGATATTTTGAAACAGGTGAAATTCTTGAAAAAATCGGATTTTTATTTTGAACTCCCGGAGGAACTAATTGCCCAGACCCCCCTGGAGAAGAGGGACAGCTCCCGGTTGCTGCACCTGGACAAAGTCACCGGGGAGATGGAGCACAGGCATTTTTATGAGCTGCCGGACTACCTACATGATGGAGACTGCATGGTCTTTAACGACTCCAGAGTCCTGCCCGCCCGGCTCATCGGAGCCCGGCCCAGCGGCGGCAGCGTGGAGCTGGTGCTGCTGCGGGATCTGGGGGAGGGGCGTTGGGAATGTCTCAGCCGCCCCGGCAGAAAGACCAAGCCCGGCGCCGAGATACTGTTTGGAGACGGGGAACTGAAAGCTACGGTGGAGGCTGTGGCCGAGGGGGGCAACCGCATAGTCCGCTTCGAATATGAGGGAATCTTTCTGGAAGTGTTGGAGCGACTGGGGAAAATGCCCCTGCCCCCCTATATAAAGGAGGAGCTTCAGGACGGGGAGCGGTACCAGACCGTGTATTCCAGGGAAATGGGCAGCGCTGCGGCACCTACGGCTGGTCTGCATTTTACAAAGGAGCTAATGGAGAAAATAGCCGCCAAGGGCGTGAAGCTTTGTTTTGTGACGCTCCATGTGGGCCTGGGCACCTTCCGTCCGGTGAAGGCGGAGGAGATAGAAGACCATGAGATGCACTCGGAGTTTTGCATGGTGCCGGAGGAGACTGCACGTATAGTCACAGAGACCAAGCGCAAGGGCGGCCGGGTTATTGCCGTTGGCACCACCTCCTGCCGTACTCTGGAGAGCTTTGCCCAAGAGGACGGCAGCCTGCCCGTGACCTCCGGCTGGACAAATATCTTCATCTACCCCGGCTACAAGTTCAAGTGTATCGACGCTCTGGTGACTAACTTCCACCTGCCGGAGAGCACCCTTATCATGCTGGTGTCCGCCCTGGCGGGTCGGGAGCATATCCTCAATGCCTATAACGAAGCGGTGAAGCAGAGGTATCGCTTCTTCTCCTTTGGGGACGCCATGTTTATCGAGTAGGAGGAACGCAGTGTACAGACTTTTAAAACAGGAAGGCCGGGCCCGGCGGGGAGAATTTGGGACTCCTCACGGCGCCGTACAGACCCCGGTGTTTATGAACGTGGGCACCCAGGGGGCTATAAAGGGGGCTCTGTCAGCAGGAGATTTGAGAAACATAGGCTGCCAGGTGGAGCTTTCAAATACCTACCACCTCCATGTCCGCCCGGGAGACGCTCTAATAAAAGAGCTGGGAGGCTTGCATAAGTTCATAAACTGGGACGGTCCCATCCTCACCGACAGCGGCGGCTTCCAGATATTTTCCCTGGCCCAGCTGAGGAAGATAAAAGAGGAGGGAGTAAGCTTCAACTCCCACGTGGACGGACGGCACATTTTTATGGGCCCGGAGGAAAGCATGCAGATACAGTCAAACCTTGGCTCGGACATCGCCATGGCTTTTGACGAGTGCATCAAGATACCTTCCCCCAGAGACTATGTGGAGAAGTCCTGCGCCAGGACCTACCGCTGGCTCCAACGCTGCAAGGTGGCTCTGGCAGAATGTAACGGCCGAGAGGATGCGGTGAATCCGGGGCAGATGCTCTTCGGCATTAACCAGGGAGCGGTCTTCCACGATATACGTATAGAACATATGAAAAAGATAGCGGAGCTGGACCTGCCGGGCTATGCCATTGGCGGCCTGGCCGTAGGGGAGAGCCACCAGGAGATGTACGATACCATCGAGGCTGTGGAGGAGTATATGCCCAAGGACAAGCCCCGCTACCTCATGGGTGTGGGCACGCCCGGAAATATCATCGAATCGGTAGCCAGAGGCGTGGACTTTTTCGACTGTGTAATGCCCGCCAGAAACGGTCGCCACGGCCATCTCTTCACCTGGAAGGGTATAATCAATATCAAGAATGAGAAGTATGCCAGGGACCTGCAGCCCATTGACCCGGACTGCGACTGCCCCGTGTGCCGCAGCTATTCCAGAGCCTACCTGCGCCATCTGTTCAAGGCCGAGGAGATGCTGGCCATGCGCTTTGCGGTGATGCACAATCTCTACTTCTACAATAAGCTCATGGAGCGTATAAGAGAAAGCCTGGAGCAGGGCTGCTTTTACTCTTTCCGCAAAGAATATTCAGAAATTCTTGATAAACGTATTTAAGCATCTTGAAATTTACAGGATAAGCATTTATAATACAAAAACGACATATAGTTATCGGAGGTAAACCCATAATGAACCTGATCCTTGCAAACACAAGCACAGCAGCCGGCAGCGGTTCCATGATCCTTATGCTGGTGCTGATGTTCGCCGTGTTCTATTTCTTCATTATCCGCCCCGAGAATAAGAAGAAAAAGAAGACCGAGGAGATGCGCAATTCCCTCAGTCTGGGCGATGAGATCACCACCATCGGCGGCATGACCGGCAAGCTGGTCCAGATAACCGAGGATACCGTCACTTTCGAGACCGGTGAGGACAGAGTCCGTATCCAGATCAAGAAGTGGGGCATTTCCACTACCGCCAAGATGGAGGCCGCCGAGGCCGAGGCCCGCAGCAAGAAGAAAAAATAAACTTCGGTCTTGGGCATAAAAAACACTCCCGATGAAATAGGATGTACCGATCTTATTTCACGGGGGTGTTTTTTTGCTGTCTAATGTTAAGGTGGATGCCTGGGAACCCAGGACGATACTCTCGGCCCTGGCGGCCTGGGCTGTGTCGGCACTGGCGCTGCTGTGCCTGGCAAGTTTCCTGCTGTCAAAAATAAGTCTGGGAGAGGCATCCCTGGGCTATGTGAGTTCCGCTCTCAGCTTTCTGTCCGCCTCCTTTGCAGGGGCGGCCTTGGGCAAGGCCAGGTCCGGTGGAGTGATTTATCCGGCCTTGCTCACTGCCGCAGTGCTGGTTACCGCTCTGCTGACCATAGGTTTTATTGTGGAGGGCGCTGATCTCCAGGCTTCAGGAGTGCTGAGCGTGGTGAGCTTTACTTTTGCCGGTTGCCTCTTTGGCTCTGTTCTCTTTAGCGGGAAAAAAACTAAAAGCCATAAAAAGCGTTACAGAAAATAATTGACATAATAAATAGGCAAATATAGACAAAAACTTTAAAATTTAATACATTATTGGAAAAATAAAACTGCATTATAGAAACAAGAGTTGACATAAACAAAAATTTTTTTTATTATTTTTGAAAAAAGGACTTGATTATTTTGCGAGTTTGTAATATATTGTTACCACAGTCGATTATGTCAATCGAAATATTATTCGCCGGTGCCCGCCTATGAGAGCCGTGACTGTCAGAAAAGAGCTGGCCAGAGAAGGCCCCGGCAGCTATTCAATGGCCGTTTTTTTTGTTTTTATCTGTGCGGCGCTGCTGTCGCTTTTGTATTTCGAGGGCGGAGACTTTCAAGCCCTTCCGGAAGGCAGGTGCCTATTGGGCTGCGCATTCGTGCTTTTGCTGCTAACGGCCGCCTATAGCGGGTCTATTTACGGCCGGGCTTGCCTGCCTGTGGCTACGGCGCTTATGGGCATACTGTGTGCCTGCGCTTTCTGCCTTGTGGCCCAGGGCTTGAAGTACAGGGAGACGGACAGCCTTTATTTGCTGCCTGTTCTGCTGCTTGCGGCGCCCTTGCAATTTGTCATGAGCGCTGCGGGGATGAAGAACTCGGCGATGCTACACAGAGTTATGTGTCAATCTGCCAGCTCGTATGGCTCCGAACTCAGATCACAGAATATTATGATGCTCCTGTCGGCTGTGGCCTCGGCTGGACTGGCAGTGTACATCTTTTTTAGATAGATAATTCTTTAAGGAGAAAGGAGGGCGTTGCTATGCAGAACCAGGAATGTATCGACATTTTCGAGAAATACCTGAGAGATGATAAAAAGTCCTCTGCAAACACCCTCAGTTCCTATCTGCGGGATATCAGGCAGCTGGGAGAATATCTTGACGACCACTCTGAACACGGCATTATCGATGCCGACGAGGAGGATCTGGGCGGTTATATAGCCATGCTCCGTTCCAAGGGCAAGTCGGTTGCAACCGTATCCAGAAGCATAGCCTCTATAAAGTGCCTTTACTCATACTTTTGCATAAAGCAGATAATAAAGGTTAACCCGGCTCTTGGCCTGGTACCGGAGAAGAGCGCCCAGAAACTGCCCCAGATACTTACCAACAAGGAAGTTGAACTGCTGTTGGAGCAGCCCCAGTGCGTTGACGCCAAGGGCTACAGGGACAAGGCCATGCTGGAGCTGCTGTATGCCACGGGCATCAGGGTAAGCGAACTGATTGACCTGAATATTTCCGATGTGAATCTCGGAGCGGGAGTTATTCGCTGCAGCAGCCGCAACAAGGAGCGTTTCATACCGATGTATAGCGCCGCCGTCAAAGCCCTCAGTGAGTACATCACTCTGGTGCGGCCACAGATGATATCCATGCCGGACGAGCAATCTCTCTTTGTTAACGTCAGCGGCGAACGCATGTCACGCCAGGGCTTCTGGAAGATAGTCAAGCACTATCAGAAGAAGGCGGGCATAGAGAAGGATATAACTCCTCACACTTTGCGCCATTCTTTTGCCGCCCATCTGTTGGAGAACGGAGCGGATATCCACGCCATTCAGGAGATGCTGGGCCATGCGGATATCTCCTCCACTCATATGTATTCTCAGCTGGTCAAGAAACAGCTGAAAGACGTGTACAACAAATCCCATCCTAGGGCTTGACAAACATAAAAAATGATCGCCACAGTCCGAAACAGGAACTACGGCGATCATTTTGTCAAAATCATTTTCTCCCATGCGGAGAGATGGAGGGCCGGCGTAAAACGCAGCGGCCCTTCATTTTTTTGCCATGGGCTTGGACTTACTTCATAGCCTGGGCAAGAGTGACTATATCTCCAACGCCGTCCACCACTGCGGAAGGACGATAGGCATAGGTTTTGAGAGTTTCCATGGTAGAGCAGCCGGACAGCACCAGAACCGTGGACATGCCGCTCTCCATTCCGGAAATAATGTCCGTATCCATTCTGTCGCCTATCATAACGGCGTCGGCAGAGTGGCAGTGGAGCTTACGCAGACCGGTGCGCATCATCAGGGGATTGGGTTTGCCGCAGTAATAGGCTTGTATTCCTGTGGCCATCTCAATGGGAGCAACCAGGGCGCGGCAGGCCGGGGCGATTCCCCCCTCGATGGGACCGGATACATCGGAGTTTGCCCCGATGAGCTTTGCACCGCCCATGACAAGATTTGTGGCTTTGGTCAAAGAGTCCAGAGAATAGGAGCGTCCCTCGCCAACTACAACGTAGTCGGGGTTTACTTCGTTCATGGTTATTCCCGCATCATACAGGGCGTTGAGGAGCCCGGCCTCGCCTATGGCAAACACTGAGCAGCCGGGAGCCTGATCTTTCAAAAATGCGGCAGTAGCCAGGGCGCTGGTATAGAAATGCTCCTCAGGCACATCCAGGCCCATTCGCTCCAGCTTCTGGTTCAGCTCTCTTGGGGTATAGCCGCTGTTGTTAGTGAGGAAAAGATACTCTTTTTTCTCATCCTGCAGCCACTTGATGAATTCTGTAACGCCTGGGAGAATTTGGTTACCTTTATATATAACACCGTCCATATCGCATATGAAACCGGTTTTTTCGTTAAAATTAAGTGTATTCATATATTCACCTCGCAGGGGAGTTTAACATATTGGCGCTATGGCAAACAAGCGCAAATATGTAAAATTTTTTAAACATAAACTTCAATTCATTGTTTGCAGATACTTGACAGTTTAGGGCGTCGGTGGAATAATATTCCCATTAATTTATAGAAGGGATCGGCCTTGAATTGCGGGCCCGGTATTGCCATGCGTAGACTTACAGCCGAGGAAATAAGCGCCGCAGTGGCGGAACTTTGCATAAGAGCCAACAGGCAGTTGCCTGAGGATATAGTCGGGGCGATGAATGATGCAAAGACTTCAGAGCCCTGGCCCGTGGCGGAAGCCACTCTGGAGGTGCTGTGCCGTAATATAGAGGCTGCCGGAGATATGGAACTTCCCGTCTGTCAAGATACGGGGATGGCCTGCGTATTTGCGAGCCTGGGGCAGGATGTACACATAGAGGGGGATTTTAAACAGGCGGTGAATGAAGGCGTGCGCCGGGGCTATGAGCAGGGATATCTGAGGAAGAGCGTGGTGGCGGACCCCCTGCGCCGGGTTAACACCGGGGACAATACCCCCGCCGCAATTACCGTGGAGCTGGTGCCGGGAGACAGTCTGGAGCTGACGGTGGTCCCCAAGGGCTTTGGCAGCGAGAATATGAGCCGGCTTGCAATGCTAAAGCCCGCCGACGGCGTGGAGGGCGTGAAGCGTTTCGTGGTGGACACGGTGAAGACCGCCGGAGCCAATCCCTGCCCGCCCGTAGTGGTGGGAGTGGGTATAGGCGGTACCTTTGACAAAGTGGCCGCCCTGGCAAAGCAGGCTTTGCTGCGGCCTATCCACCAGCGGAACCAGGATGAATTCTATGCTCGGCTGGAGGAAGATATGCTTCGGGAAATTAATCTGCTGGGCATAGGACCCCAGGGATTCGGGGGCCGGACAACGGCCCTTGCCGTAAATATTGAGACCATGCCTACTCACGTGGCGGGGCTGCCCGTGGCGGTAAATATCAGCTGCCATGTGACCAGAAGGGCAAGTATGAAACTGTAAAAGTTTACATGACTTAAAAATTAGTTAACATAACATTTGAAATGGAAGTATTAAATCAGATTTTCTTTGCCTTTGCTCTGTTCCTTTCTACGGTGGCCATGGCCAGAATATTGTCCCGGCCTTATGCCGGCTCGGAGCTCTCCATAGATGACAGACTGTATAAGGCTCTGCTGCTGTTTTTCGCCCTGGCGGCTCTGCTTGTCCGGACGTACAAATTCGGCCGGATACCGGGAGGCTTCAACCAGGACGGGGCTATGGCGGCCATTGACGCATTGGCTTTGGCCGACCACGGCACAGACCACTACGGCATGAGCTTTCCTGTGCATCTTACCGCCTGGGGCTACGGTCAGATGAGCGCCCTGCTCAGCTACCTGATGGTCCCTTTTATAAAGCTTATGGGCCTGAGCCCGGTGTCCGCCTGGCTGCCCCAGCTTATAGTCAGCTTGCTGGGGCTTGCGGCCCTGTATTTTTTCAGCCGAGATGCTTTTGGGAAAAAGGCGGCATTACTGGTCTTTGCCTTTGGAGCCATAGCCCCATGGCACATACTTCAAAGCCGGTGGGCTTTGGACTGTAATTTATATCCGCACTTCTTTCTCTTCGGTCTGTATTTTCTAAATGGCTGCATTAAAGCCAAACGCCCCAGACTGCTGCTTTGTTTTGCCATGCTGATGTTCGGCCTGTGTATGTACTGCTACGGCGTGTCCATATATACCATGCCTCTGTTTTTGGTGATGGCCTGCATATATCTGCTGGCCAAGAGGCTGCTGCGCCCACGGGAGGCCCTGCTTGCCGGATTTGTATGGCTGGCGGTGGCCTGGCCTTTCATCCTGGTCATGGCCATAAACTATTTTGGATGGGACAGCCTGAAGATAGGCCCCTTTACTTTGCCGTATTTCTCCGGCAGCGTCCGCTCCGGCGATATACTCTTTTTCTCAGAGAATGTCTTGGCTCAGCTGTGGGAAAACATCAAAGCTCTGCAACAGGCCGTGTTTGCCCAGGGGGACGACCTTCCCTGGAACAATATTCCCGCCTTCGGCAGTATATATCTTTTTTCCTTGCCCTTTGCGGTGCTGGGCTTTGTGTGGACTCTGCTCCACCTCAAAGAAAAACCGGGAGCTATGTTGCTGCTGTTCTTCTTTATCACCGGGCTTTGGTGCGGAATATGCACCAACGGGGTGAATATAAACCGGATAAATATTATCTTTTATCCGCAGATAATTTTTACAGCCTTGGGCGTATATACGCTTATTAGCCGTATGGGGACTTTTACCTTGCGGCTGGGAGTTATAGGCGCATATCTTCTGGCCTTTGCTTTGCTGTGCGGCAGCTATTTCGGCATTTATGCCAGGCAGATGGAGTATTATTTTTTCAAGGATTTCGGTTCTGCGGTGTCTGCGCTGAAATGCAGCGACGCCGAGAGATTTTATATTACCGCCAGAAGCCAGGGGGCGAATACCCCCAATGTCAGCGAGGTGCTTACACTGTTTTACCACCGGATAGATGCTGAGTATTACCAGGGCAAAAGCAGTCCGGAGGGCCTGCTGCCATATGCAGAACGCTATACCTATGCCAACATGGAAGATATAGATATAGACCCGGAGGAGGACGCTGCCTATGTGGCGGCGGAGGATGAGCTGGACAGCTTTCAGCTGGAACTTTACGACGTAAAACAGTATGGGAGCTATTATCTGCTTGAAACCAGGGATTGAGACAGCCGCCTGTCCGGTAAGCGCCGGATCTTTGGAGAAAGAGAAAAGAGAAACGAGGTTTGCTTATGATCGCAATCAGTGTCTTCCTGGCCCTTGTCGCCGCAGTACTATGCGTTATGGCGGCGAAGAAACTGTATAAAAATTCAGGCAGCCTTTTGGAGATGAGCATTTCCGACAGGCTATATTGGACGATCTTTGTATTTTTTGCCCTTGTTGCGGTTTTTGTCAGGGTGTATAAATTCGGCCAGATACCTGGAGGCTTTTTTCAAGACGGAGCCATGGCGGCAGTGGACGGCAAGGCCCTGGCGGACCACGGTACCGACCGCTACGGCATGAGCCTTCCGGTGCATCTCACAGCCTGGGGCTACGGCCAGATGAGCGCCCTGCTCAGCTATATGATGGTGCCTTTTATAAAGTTATTGGGATTCAGCTCCTTATCGGCTCGCATGCCTTTGCTGATAATAAGCCTGCTGGGGCTTGGGGCGCTTTACCTCTTTTCCAGAGACGCCTTCGGAAAAAAAGCGGCGCTTTTTATCTTTGCCTTTGGCTGCATAGCTCCGTGGCATTTCATGCAGAGCCGCTGGGCTTTGGACTGTAATTTGTATCCCCACTTTTTCCTTTTCGGAATATATTTTTTAAATCGCACTCTCAAAGCAAAACGCCGCAAGCTGAACCTGAGCGTCAGTATGGTGATGTTCGGCCTGTGCATGTATTGCTATGGCATAGCCATATATACCATGCCGGTGTTTTTGGTTACGGCCTGCATATATCTTTTGGTGAAGAAGGAGGTCAGCATCCCGGAGGCTTTGTTGGCTCTGGTGGTTTGGCTGGCGGTGTCCTGGCCCTTCATCCTGGTTATGGCCATAAACTTTTTCAAGTGGGATACTATAGAGATAGGCCCCTTCACTCTTCCTTACTTTCCGGACAGCCGCCGCTCCAGCGACATTCTGTTCTTCCATGACCCTAAGTACAGCTTCCTGACCCAGCTTCTGTACGATATCAAGTGTCTGCTGCTGGTGGTATTTGTCCAGGCGCCTGACAAGCCCTGGAACAGTATGCCTGCCTATGGCACTATTTATCTTTTCTCCATGCCCTTCGTACTGCTGGGCCTTGGCTGGACCCTGCTGCAATTCAGAAAAAATACTGCGGCGGCTCTGCTCATACTGTTTTATATCACCGGGCTTTGGTGCGGCATATGCACAATAGGGGTGAATGTTAACCGCATCAACATAATTTTTTATCCACAGATAATTTTTGCGGCCCTGGGCATATACCTGACGGTCAGAAGCTTTTCCTCCGTCCCACTGAGAGCGGGCCTGGCCGCCGTATATATGGTCTCCTTTGCCTTGATGTGCGTCTGCTATTTCGGGGAAAATTCCAAGAGTTTGGAATACTATTTCTATAAAGATTTTGGCGATGCAATGCAGTCCATAAAGGACGATGATGCGGAGAAGCTGTATATAACCGCCACCATGCACGACGATGAACGGGAGAATCTCAGCGAGATACTGACACTCTTCTATCACGAGACTGATGCAGAATACTACCAGGGAAAAACCTGCCCGGAGGGCCTGCTGCCCTTTAACGAGAGATATACCTTTGCGCCCATGGAGGACATAGAGATAGACCCGGAGGAGGACGCTGTGTATGTGGCTGCGGCAGAAGAACTGGACTGCTTTGATTTGACGCTCTTCGATGCCAGACAGTACGGCGAATTTTATGTGCTGGAAAGGAAGGATTGAGCTCTATGGAGTACAGACTTAAAACTCCCCTGAGCCGGGAGGAGCTAAGCAAGCTCAGAGCCGGGGACATGGTCTATCTCAGCGGGGTGATATACACCGCCAGGGATGCCGCTCACAAGAGAATGATGGAGTGCCTGGACCGCGGGGAGCCTCTGCCATTTGAAATCAGGGATAGTGCGGTCTACTATGTGGGCCCGACTCCTGAGCCACCAGGCCGGGTGATAGGCTCCGCCGGACCCACTACTTCAGGACGCATGGACGCCTATTCCCCCAGACTTTTGGACCTGGGGCAGAAAATCATGATAGGCAAGGGCATGAGAAGTAAAGAGGTGCTTGAGGCCATTGTACGTAATGCCGGGGTATATCTGGCTGCCATGGGCGGAGCCGGGGCGCTGATGAGCGCCTGCGTCAAATCCGCCCGGGTAATATGCTGGGAGGACCTGGGTTGTGAGGCTGTGCGGCGGTTGGAGGTGGAGGACATGCCCCTCACCGTGGCTATAGACAGTTTGGGCGGAAATATATACGAGAGCGGCCCGACAGCATATCTTGACAGTTTGAAAGAAGGTAAATGATATGGACTATGCCAAGAGGTCCCTGGAGCTGCACAGACAGCTGAGAGGTAAGATAGAAATAGTAGCCAGAGCCAAGGTGGACAGCCGGGAGGCCCTGAGCCTGGCCTACACCCCCGGCGTGGCCCAGCCCTGCCTGGAGATACAAAAGGATATAGACAAGAGCTATGAGCTGACCCGCCGCTGGAATACCGTGGCCGTGGTTACCGACGGCACCGCAGTGCTGGGACTGGGTGATATCGGCCCGGAGGCAGGGATGCCGGTGATGGAGGGCAAGTGCGTTCTCTTTAAAAAATTCGGCGGTGTAGACGCCATACCCCTGTGTATCCGCAGCAAGAAGGTGGACGATATTGTGAACACCGTAGCCCTGCTGGCGGGTTCCTTCGGCGGGGTGAACCTGGAAGACATCTCCGCCCCCCGCTGCTTTGAGATAGAGGAAAAATTAAAGGCTCGCTGTGACATTCCCATATTTCATGACGATCAGCACGGAACTGCCGTGATAGTCATGGCCGCATTGAAAAATGCCCTGCGCCTTACCGGCAGAAAGCTAAGCGATATAAAGGTGGTCACTTCCGGAGCCGGGGCTGCCGGCACTGCCGTGGTAAAGCTGCTGACGGGCGCAGGGGTCAGGAACATCATCATGTGCGACAGGAGCGGGGCCATATACTCCGGACGCCCCGGCCTGAACTCTGCCAAGGCGGAGATAGCCTCAATGACCAATCCAGACCGGGAGCAGGGAAGCCTGGGCGATGTGATAAGGCAGGCCGATGTTTTTATCGGGGTGTCAGCTCCCGGACTTCTCACCCAGGACATGGTGAGAAGTATGAATAAAGATTCAATAATTTTTGCCTGTGCGAATCCGGTGCCGGAAATACTGCCTGACGAGGCAAAGGCCGCAGGAGCCGCCGTGGTGTCTACCGGGCGCAGCGACTATCCGAATCAGGTGAATAATGTCCTGGCTTTCCCCGGTATATTCCGGGGCGCTTTGGACGCCCGGGCCAGGGACATAAATGAGGAGATGAAGCTGGCCGCCGCCCAGGCCATAGCCTCCCTGGTCAGCGATGAAGAGCTCTCCGCTAACTATATCCTGCCCCTGGCCTTCGACCCCAGAGTGCGGGA
>CALXGF010000197.1 GCA_944387735.1 uncultured Oscillospiraceae bacterium | reverse complement strand
CGCCTTCTCCACCGAGAACTGGAAACGCCCGGAGGAAGAGGTGGGCACTATCATGAAGCTGCTGGGGCGTTACCTGGACGAGGCCATACGCACCATGGAAAAGGATCACATCCGCATGAAGGTTTTTGGCGACCTGGGCCGCCTCAGCCCCAAACTCCGGGAGATGGTGGACCGTACCGACGAGATAAGCCAGCATTATCAGGGCTTCCAGGCCAATATCTGCCTCAACTACGGCGGCCGAGACGAGATCATCCACGCCGCCCGGCGCTACGCCCGGGACTATGCAGAAGGCAGGGTCCAGGGGGAACTGAGCGAGGAACAATTCGGGAACTATCTATACTCCGCAGGTATACCGGACCCGGACCTGCTGATACGCCCCGGCGGGGAGATGCGCATATCCAATTTCCTGCTGTGGCAGTGCGCCTATGCGGAGTTCTATTTCACCGATGTGCTCTGGCCGGACTTCACACCGGAGGAGCTGGACAAGGCCATCGCAGAATTCAATCGCCGTGACCGGCGCTACGGAGGGGTGAAAAACCCATGACAGAGATACAGGAGAGGCTTTTTGCCCTCAGGGACGACAAGTACAGAGACTTCAACGCCTCCCTCATCCCCACGGTGGACAAAGACATCGTGATAGGGGTGCGGGTGCCGGCTCTGAGGAAGCTGGCAAAGGAACTGAAGGGCAGTTCTCTGGAGCGGGAATTCATGGCCGCTCTGCCCCACTGCTACCACGAGGAGAATCTGCTCCAGGCCCTGCTGATAAACGAGATAAAAGACTTTGAGCTCTGTATGGAAGCCTTGGAGCTTTTCCTGCCCTTTGTGGACAACTGGGCAGTGTGCGACATGCTGGGGCCCAAGGTCCTGGCAAAGGACAAGGACAGGCTGATGGAAACCATACTCCTGTGGCTGAAGTCGGAGCATCCATATACCCAGCGTTTTGGAATATGCATGCTGATGAGCCATTTTTTGGACGGGGATTTTAAAGAGGAATACCTGGGCCTGGTGGCCGGAGTGGAGTCGGAGGAGTACTATGTGCGTATGATGCAGGCCTGGTATTTCGCCACGGCCCTGGCCAAGCAGTATGAGGCGGCCGTGAAGTATATAGAGGGGCGCAGACTGGAGAGCTGGACCCACAACAAGAGCATCCAGAAAGCCAGGGAGAGCTTCCGGGTGAGCCCGGAACACAAGGAATACCTGAAAACTTTAAAAATTTAGCTATAATTTGTATATATAAAGAGGAAAATATTATGGTAAAATCCATATCCGTATTGGGCTGCACCGGCTCCATAGGCCGCCAGACCATAGCCGTTGCGGAGCACACCGGGATAAGGGTGGCCGCCCTCACCGCCAACAGAAAGATAGAGATGCTGGAGGAGCAGGCCCGGCGGCTGCACCCTGCCTTTGTGGCGGTGTACGACGAGGAAGCGGCGAAGGCTTTCAAGACCGCCGTGGCGGATACCGATATCCGTGTGGGCTCCGGCATGGAGGGCCTTATGGAAGCCGCCACGCTGGAGGAGAGCGACTGCGTGGTCACCGCCGTGTCCGGCTCCGTCGGCCTCAAGCCAACCCTTGCGGCCATAGATGAGAAAAAGCGCATAGCCCTAGCCAACAAGGAGACCCTGGTCTGCGCCGGGGACATCGTCATGGCCAGAGCCGGGGAGAAGGGGGCGGAGATAGTCCCTGTGGATTCGGAGCACTCCGCCGTGTTCCAGTGCCTGATGGGCCGGGGAAAGGGAGAGCTTAAGAAGATACTCCTCACCGGCTCCGGCGGCCCCTTCCGTGGAAAAGCCAGGGAGGAGCTGGAGGACGTGACTCCGGAGCAGGCGGTGGCCCACCCCAACTGGAATATGGGGGCCAAGATATCCGTGGACAGCTCCACTATGATGAACAAGGGCCTGGAGTTTATAGAGGCTATGCACCTGTTCTCCGTAACTCCCGACGACATAGAGGTGGTAATACACCCCCAGAGCGTCATACACTCTATGGTAGAGCTGATAGACGGCACGGTGATCGCCCAGCTGGGCGTGCCGGACATGGGACTGCCTATCCAGCTGGCCCTCACCTACCCGGAGCGCCGCCCCTCCATGTTCAGCCGCCTGGACTTCACCAGGCTCAGGGACCTGAGCTTTGAGGCCCCGGACTTTGAAAAGACCCCCTGCCTGAAGCTGGCCATGGACTGCGCCCGCATAGGGGGCACCGCTCCCTGCGTCATGAGCGCCGCCAACGAGGTGGCCGTGGGCATGTTCCTGCGCCGGAAGCTGGGCTACAACCGCATTTACGACGCTGCCGCCTCCGCCGTGGAAAAAGTGGGGGTGGTGAAAGCGCCGGACCTGGAGACCATACTGGCTGCGGACGCCGCCGCCAGAGCTTATGTTTTGGAGAACTTTTCTAAATGAGTATTCTTTACGTTATCCTTGCAATATTGCTGTTCGGACTGCTGGTAATCGTCCATGAGCTGGGCCATTTCACCGTGGCAAAGCTCTGCGGAGTGAAGGTGGAGGAATTTGCCGTGGGCATGGGCCCGGCTCTGCTGCAAAAGCAAAAGGGCGAAACCGTGTATTCCCTGCGGGCGGTTCCCTTCGGGGGCTTCTGCGCCATGGCGGGAGAGGACCAGCAGAGCGACGAACCCAGAGCCTTTACCAATCAGGCGGCCTGGAAGCGGGCCCTCATCCTGGTGGCCGGCTCCTTTATGAACTTCCTGCTGGGCTTTGTGATAGTTCTGATCCTCTACTGGAATGCCGCCGCCTTCTGGGCCCCGGTGATAGCCGAGTTTAGGGAGGACTGCCCCTATCAGGGGGAGGATGCCCTGGAGCTGGGGGACCGCTTCTACAGCATCGACGGCCACAGGATATACCAGTATCAGGACGTCACGGACTTCCTCAGCCAGGGCGACGGCACCTATGACATAGTTGTCATCCGGGACGGGGAGAAGGTGAAGCTGGAGGACTTTTATTTTGTCCCGGTGGAATACGAGGGGGAGAGCCAGAAGCTCTACGGCTTTTCCATGGGCACCGAGGAGGCCACCTTTACCGTGAAGCTGCGCGACGCCTGGAACACCACCATGGAGTTTGGCCGCTGGGTCTGGATGGGGCTCAGCGAGCTGGTAAAGGGCAACGTGGGCGTTGAGGATATGGCCGGGCCGGTGGGCATCGTAGGCATGATGGCCGAGACCGGGGAGAACGCCGAGACTACCGGAGACGCCTTGTTCAGCATCTTCTATTTCGGGGCCTTTATAGCTGTGAACCTGGCATTGATGAACATGCTGCCCATACCCGCCCTGGACGGGGGCCGTGTATTTTTGCTGCTGGTGACCTGGGTGATAGAGGCCGTGAGCCGCCGGAAGCTCAATCCCAAGTATGAGGGCTATATCCACGCCGCCGGCATGATGCTGCTGCTGGCGCTGATGGTATTCGTGATGTTCAACGATATATTCAGGATAGTGACGACATGATGGAAAAAAGAGATACAGTAAAAAAGATAAAGGTGGGCGGACTTGAGATAGGCGGGGGAGCGCCGGTATCCGTCCAGACCATGTGCAACACCAAGACCTGGGACGTGGAGGCTACGGTGGAGCAGATAAAGGCCATGGAGGCCGCCGGGGCGGATATCGTCCGCATCGCCATCCCGGACATGGAATCTGCCCGGGCAGTCTCCCGGATAAAGGAGCAGGTGAGAGCGCCCCTGGTGGCGGATATACACTTTGATTACCGCCTGGCCCTGGAAGTGGCGGAGCGGGGCATAGACAAGATACGCATCAATCCCGGCAACATAGGGGCCGAGGAGAACGTGAAGGCCGTGGCGGACAGCTGCCGCCGGCACGGCATACCCATACGCATAGGGGTAAACGCCGGGAGCTTGGAACCCAGACTCCTGGAGAAATATGGACATCCCTGCCCGGAGGCCCTGGTGGAGAGCGCAAAGGGCCATGTGGAGCTGCTGGAGCAGCATGACTTCACGGATAGCTGCATCTCCATGAAAGCCTCCTCAGTGCCCCTCACCATAGCGACCTACCGCCTGGCATCCCAGGTCTTCCCCTATCCCCTGCACCTGGGAGTTACCGAGACCGGCACCGAATGGAACGGAACCATCCAGTCCGCCGTGGGCATAGGAACTCTGCTCTGCGAGGGCATAGGCAACACCATAAGAGTTTCCCTCACTGCCGACCCGGTGCGGGAGGTCAGCGCAGGCATCGCCATAGTTAAGGCGGCGGGCCTGCGCCCCGGCGGAGTGAAGTTTGTGTCCTGCCCCACCTGCGGCAGGACGGAGATAGACCTGATAAGCCTGGCGAGCCAGGTGGAGCAGAGAGTGAAGGACATGCCCAGGGACATCACAGTGGCTGTGATGGGCTGCGTGGTCAACGGCCCCGGAGAGGCCAGAGAAGCCGACTACGGCATAGCCGGAGGCAAGGGCAGGGGCCTCATCTTCAAGAAAGGCCGGGTGCTGGGTACATATCCCTATGAGGAGCTCTGCGACCGGCTGGTGGAGCTTATAGAGAAAGACGGGGAGCGGGCATGAGCGAGCATACTCCCTTCCTCACCATTTTCCCCGGCTGCGAGGATATAAAGAGCTGCGCCGGGGGCCTGGAGAAAGCTTATGTCACCGACGTACAGGTGGACCTGGGGGAAATGATGCTCACGGTCTGCGCCTGGTTTCCCGCCATGCCCTCCCCGGTGGATATCTCCGCCATCAGCCAGAGACTGAAGGAGGACTACGGCCTCAGCGGCGTGGGCCTGGTCCCGGATTATCCCAGGGCAAAGCTGGCCTCCACTGCGGCCACTGCCGCCTCCGCCCCGGCACCCGGCGGCCCTCCCAAGGGGGACGTGCTCATGGGCCGGAGCATAAAGCAGAGGCCGGTGCCCATGAGCACCCTGAGCCTGGAGTCCGGCAAGGTCACGGTGGAGGGGGACGTGGTGGCGGTCACCAGCCGGCGGCTGCAAAAGCGGGGCAGCGCAGTGCTGTGCTTTGACATCACCGACCGCACCAACTCCATCCGAATCTCCCGCTTCCTCCGCTCCGAGGATGACCAGAGCATCATAGACAGCATAAACGTGGGGGACCATATCATCGCCCAGGGTGAGATCATCTACTCCAAGTACGATGAGGACATGGTGCTGGACCCCAGGAACATAATGAAGGGCAAGGCCTATATA
>CALXGF010000196.1 GCA_944387735.1 uncultured Oscillospiraceae bacterium | reverse complement strand
ATCGACAAGGCCGGAGCCTGGTACACCTGCAACGGCCAGCGCATCCAGGGCAAGGACGGAGTGCGGGAGTATCTGCTCACCAATCCCGAGGTCTGCGACTCCATCGAAAAGGAGATACGGGACAACGCCTACAAGCTTCTCAGCCCCCAGGCCAGAAAAGCCGCTCAGGTCTCCGGTCGCAGCAGCATCCCCTCCGTGACCGTGAGCGCCGAAGATTTCGACCAGGAATAAAGACCTGGCTTTTCCCTCCCCATGAGGATCAACGCCATAAAGCAAACCGCCCCTGACAGGCTCAAGATCTGTCTGGAGGACGGCACGGAATTAAAGACCACCCTGGCGGCAGCAACGGAGCTGCGCCTGGCCTGCGGCAGAGAGCTGGATGAGGAGGAGCTGGAGGAGCTGCGGCTCTGCTCTCTCCGCTCCTTGGCCAGAGAAAAGGCCCTGGAGTATCTGTCCCAAAGGCAGATGTCCAGGCGGGAACTAAAAACCAAACTGCTGCTCAAGGGAATGGACGAGGACACGGCAGACTACTGTATACAGTGGCTCTCGGACAGGCGGCTCATTGACGAGGAGAGCTATGCCGCCGCCGTAGTGCGCCACTATGCCGCCAAGGGCTACGGAGCGGGCCGGGTGCGCCAGGAGCTGCAGCGCAGAGGGATAGACCGGGAGCTCTGGGACGAAGCCATGGAACAAATGCCCCAGGGCGGCGACAGGCTGGACAGCTTTATTGCCTCCCGGCTCACAGATCCGGAGGACCGGACCCAGATACGCAAAATCAGCTCAGCCCTCTTTCGCCGGGGCTATTCCTGGGAGGAGATACGCTCAGCCCTGAGACGCTTTCAGTCGGGAGACGATGAATACTGACCAGTATATAGCCATTTAGCTATCTGACAGAACGGAGATAATAATAAGTAAAATGGAAAAAACCTTTGCAATGATTTCCCTTGGCTGCGCCAAAAATCTTGTAAACAGCGAGCAGATGCTCTACCTGATGAGCGAGGCGGGCTTCACCCTCATGCCGGAGCCGGAGGGGGCGGACCTGGTGATAGTCAACACCTGCGGCTTTATTGAGTCCGCCAAGAGCGAGGCCATAGACAATATCCTGCAAATGGCGGAGCTGAAAAAAACCGGGAAGCTGGGAGGCATAATAGTCGCCGGCTGCCTCAGCGAGAGGTACAAGGACAGCATACTTCAGGAGCTGCCGGAGATAGACGCCGTGCTGGGCGTGGGCAGCTTCGGGGACATTGTGGAAGCCGCCAAGGCGGTAATGGCAAAGAAGTCCTTCAGCCGCTTTGCCGACAACAGCGCCCCCATAGAGGAGATACCCAGAGTGGTGTCCACCGGGCCGGGCTGGGCCTACCTGCGCATAGCCGAGGGCTGCAACAATTTCTGCGCCTTCTGCGCCATCCCCTACATCCGGGGCCGCTACCGCTCCCGCTCTATGGAGAACATCCTGGAGGAAGCCGGGGACCTGGCGGAGCACGGTGTGAAAGAGCTAATTGTCATTGCCCAGGACATCACCCGCTACGGTACCGACATCTATGGCAAAAGATGTCTGGCGGAGCTTTGCCGGGAGCTTTCCAAAATAGAGGGCATAGAGTGGATCAGGCTCCACTATCTCTATGTGGACCAGTTCGACGATGAACTTATCGACGAGATTGCAAACAACGATAAAATAGTAAAATACCTGGATATCCCCATCCAGCATATAAACGACCGAATTCTGAAGGCTATGAACCGCCGGGGCGCCGGGGAGGACATTCGAGTCCTCTTCAAGAAGCTCCGGGCCAAAATTCCCGGTCTGGTGCTGCGCACCAGTCTCATTGCCGGGCTCCCCGGAGAGGGTGAGGCCGAGTTTGAGGAGCTGTGCGAGTTTCTCCGGGAATACCGGATAGAGCGGGTGGGGGTCTTTCCCTTCTCCCCGGAGGAGGGCACTCCCGCCGCCGCCATGGACCGGCCCGACAGCGACACCGCCCAGCGCCGGGCGGAGCTGATAATGGAGCTCCAGGCCCCCATCATGGAGGACTTCTGCCAGAGCTTCTGCGGCAAGACCCTCCGGGTGCTCTACGAGTACTACGACGAGGAGAGCGGCTACCATGTGGGCCGCAGCTATGCCGACTCCCCGGACATAGACGGCCTGGTCCTTTTCTCCGGCGACTGTCGGGAGGGGGAGATGGTGGACGTGCTGATAAAATACACTGAGGACGGCCTGCTCTACGGCGAGCAGCTGTAAAGCCGTGAACATAGGAGATAGATATAAATGAACACTACCGCCAACAAAATAACCATCTTCCGCATAGTTCTCATACCCGTCTTTCTGGTATTGGCCTATATGGGCCAGAGTCTGGCTGCTCTTTTGGTTTACATAATTGCATGTCTCTCGGACATGGCCGACGGCTACATTGCCCGGCATTACAACCAGATAAGCAACTTCGGCAAGTTCATGGACCCTCTGGCTGACAAGGTGCTGGTTCTGGCAGCCATGTGTTTTTTCATTGAAAACGGACAGATGCCCGGCTGGGCGGTGGTCATTGTTCTCTTCCGGGAGTTTGCGGTATCCGGTCTGAGGCTCGTTGCCGTGGAGCAGCGGCGGGTTATTGCCGCAGCCTGGTCCGGAAAGATAAAGACCGCCTGTACCATGCTGGGGCTCTGCGCCATGCTGGCCTTCCCTGCCAGCACCATAATCAGCGCCGTCACCACCTGGGTAATTGTGCTGACCACGCTCTATTCAGGAATAGAATACTTTTACGTCAACAGGGACGTATTTAAAAATGCCGACTGAGGAGAATTATTATGAAACTCTATAATTCCGCCACCCGTACCCGTGAGGAATTTGTCCCCAACCACCCGGACATCGTGAAGATGTACACCTGCGGCCCCACGGTTTACCACTATGCCCACATAGGAAATCTCCGCTCTTATATTATGGAGGACGTGCTGGAGAAGTACCTCCGCTATGCCGGCTATAATGTGAAGCGGGTAATGAACATCACCGACGTGGGTCATCTCACCTCCGACGCCGACGAGGGCGAGGACAAGATGCTCAAGGGGGCAAAGCGGGAGCACAAGAGCGTCATGGAAATAGCCAAGTTCTATACCGACGCCTTCTTCTCCGACTGCGCCAAGCTGAACATCAAGACCCCCGACGTGGTGGAGCCTGCCACCAACTGCATCGACGACTACATCCGCATTATCTCCAAGCTCATGGACACAGGCTATGCCTACTTTGCCGGAGGCAACGTGTACTTTGACACCTCCAAGCTGGAGAAATACTATGTCTTCAACGACTTCAACGAGGAGGACATGGCGTTGGGCGTGCGTGAGGGCGTGGAGGAGGACAGCAACAAGCGCAACAAGAACGACTTCGTGCTGTGGTTCACCAAGTCCAAGTTCGAGGACCAGGCTCTGAAATGGGACTCCCCCTGGGGCGTGGGCTATCCCGGCTGGCACATCGAGTGCTCCGGCATTTCCATGAAGCACCTGGGCGAGGACCTGGATATCCACTGCGGCGGCATTGACAACGCCTTCCCCCACCACACCAACGAAATTGCCCAGTCCGAGTCCTATCTGGGCCATAAATGGTGCAATTTCTGGATGCATGTCTACCACCTGAACACCAACTCCGGCAAGATGAGCAAGTCCAGCGGGGAGTT
>CALXGF010000195.1 GCA_944387735.1 uncultured Oscillospiraceae bacterium | reverse complement strand
GGGTACGCAAGAAGCGGGAACTGGACGGGCTGCTGGCCCGGGACGGGGAACTGGATATGCTCTTTGAACGGCTCTATGAGGACAATGTGTCCGGCAAGATCGACGATGCCCGGTTTGCCAAAATGTCTAAGCGGTATGAGCAGGAGCAGGGCGAGAACGCTGGACGGATCAAGGCGCTGCGGTTGGAGCTGAAGAAGCTGGAAGATAAGCGGATGGATGTGGATACCTTCTTGGAAACGGTACGCCGCTACACCGACGCCACCACCATCACCAAGCGCATGGTTGCCGAACTTATTGAGTATATCGAGGTTTATCCTGCGGTCAAGGAGGACGGTGTTACCAATCAGCGGGTGACGATCCACTACAACTGTATCGGTGCCTTTGAGGTGCCGGATCGCCGGAAGATCCCCGAGCGGGACATTCTTTTAGAAACGAGAAAAGGCGTAGCATTAAGCTACGCCCCCGCACAGATTGCCATATAGATTTGGAAATAAAAAATGCGGAGTATCATCAAAAGAACTTTTCAGATCCTTTAATGATACTCCGCATGGTCGGAGTGGGGAGATTCGAACTCCCGGCCTCATGGACCCGAACCATGCGCGCTACCAACTGCGCTACACCCCGAAATCGAATATTCGCTTATGCCGGCAGTATGAGCAGAAGAGCGTATAGACCGTCTATCTTCCGCTGCACAGCCCTTACATTATAATTATCAAATTCTTCCTTGTCAAGCAAAACATGCAGCATACTCCTCTCCCGCCTGTAATATATATCTTTTCAGGGGGGTGGGAATAATGAGGGAGTACAAAATATATTTGATTTCAGTCCTTTTCGTATGTCTCACTGCCGTAAAGCTTTGTTTCCCCTCTGTGCCCGCCCGACTGCGCCAAGAGAGCGCAGATATACTATACAGCGGCATGGAATACAGTCAGGCCATACAGGCAATGGGCCGCTCCCTGGCTCATGGGCAGTTGGACAGTCAGCTCGTACAGGTACTTGAATACATCAGCCCCGACGGCAGCCCCAGGGCTTCGGGGGCAATCCAGGCCGAAGAGAGGCCGGACAGGTCCACCCTAGTTGAAAATCCCGACGCCCAGTCCGCAGAGGAGGAGTCCTCTCCCCTGGACGATGCCCGGCTATCTGAACAGAAACTGCCGGACAGGGTCTCCGCAGCCCTTCCCCACTTGCCCTTTGAATACACCAAGCCCGCCATTGGGACAGTGTCCTCCGGCTTTGGTTACAGGGAAGACCCTCTGGACGGAGAAGCAGCTTTTCACTACGGCACGGACATTGCCGCCCACAGCGGGGACAGCGTTCTGGCCTTCGCCGACGGTACCGTCGCAGCCGCAGGAACGGATGAGGGTTACGGCAACTACTATATTATTGACCACCCGGAGGGCGTTTCCACTTTATATGCCCATCTCAGCGAATTTGTAGTCCGGGAGGGCCAGGAGGTGGAAAAAGGCCAGCTCATCGGCTATGTGGGGCAGAGCGGCAAAGCCACCGGCCCCCACCTGCATTTTGAGCTGATATGTCAGGGGAACTATCTGAACCCGGAGTACTATATATGAACAGAGAGCATTTTGGAATGAGCGCAGCCACCATATTGCTGGCAGCCCTTATATATTTTGTCGCCGACCTGGACAAGATACTGGCCATTTTGGTCCCGGCGCTTTTTCACGAGCTGGGCCATGTGTTTACCCTCAGGCTTCTGGGTCTGCGTATAAGCGGTTTTAGGGCGGAGCTGAAAGGGCTCTGTATTCGGTATAGCGGCTATACCGGGGCTTTGGGTCACGCCCTGGCGGCGGCAGCCGGGCCTTTGTGGGGACTTATATACGCCATGGCCGCCTCCCTTCTGGCTTCCCGCTATGGCAGTACTTGGCTGGAACTAAGCGCCGGGGTAAGTCTGCTGTTGTCTTTATTTAACCTTTTGCCCGCTCTTCCCTTGGACGGCGGACGTATACTGTATGCTCTTTCCTCTCCTTTTTTTGGTGAGGCAGCCGCAAATAAACTGGTGAACATTTCAAGCCTTACAGTTGGAACAGCCCTTTTGATTTTGGGAATTTATTTGATGTTCAAAGGCTGTGGGCTTGCCCTGGCCTTGGCGGCAGTCTGGCTGTTGGCCTACACGGGTACGGAACACAGGGCCTTTCGTCCCAGAGAAATAATTTGACCCGGAGGCGGCGTTATCTGCCCGCTCCGGGTCGTCTTCTTTCTTTTTTCTTTTACTGCATATTGATGTTTGCCAGAGCCAGTTCGTTGCTGCCAAGGACCACCACCTTCAGAGGAGTGGTCTGGGCAGGCACGCTCTTGGTAGACATATCGTAGAATATCAGAAGGTCCATGTTCTCCAGAGCAGCCTCGGTCTCGGCATCCTCCCGGTCTACAACAGGCACCTCGTCGCTCATGTTCAGGGCAAGGGTGTTGCCGGCCCCCACCAGCATCCCTTCCTCATCTGCAATGAAGGTATCTGCACAGCTGTAAACGGGGCTCTCTGCCTCAGGGTCCTCAATGATTATTATCTCCGCCTGGTACTGGGGAGGCATTATCATTGGAGCCGGGGTATAAGCTCCGGTGTAGGCAGTGATGAGGTCCCCTTCCTTCAGGTCGCTGAGGGAGAGCTTATTGCCCTGGGCGTCATAGACTAAAGTATTCTGGTTGGCCACATAGTTTATGGTGTTTTCATAGTTGTCCGCATCGTTCACGTCGGTGGTGGTCTGGATAAACTCCTCGCCTATCTCAACCACAGTCACTTGGTTTGCGGTATAGCTGGCCATGGGTTCCAGCACAACGGTGTCTCCGCCCTCGTCAGCAGGGACTTCAGTCTGGGCGGGGCTCTCGGTGACTGCCGGAGTCTCAGTCTCGGCGGGGGTCTCAGTAGGCTGGGTAGCGGCGCTGCCGCAGCCGGCGGAGAGCAAAGCAAGAATCAAAAGAAGTACAATAGCAGATTTTTTCATTTTGTTTTCCTTTTCCTTTTAAGTTTCCAATATTGGTAAGCCCCATTAACTTCCGAGAGACCAGCTGGATTCTCTCTCCGGCTTACGCACATTTAGACTGTAACTTTCAGTTATTGTTCCCGTCCAAATTGTAAAAAAACTGTGCACCCGTTATGAATGGGTGCACAGTTTTCGATATACCAATATATCAATTTACCGTCTTCAGGCTCAGTCATCCCCAAAGGTTCTGATGGGCTTTCTCTTGTGTTCGCTGCCCCGGTGCATACGATCGATTATAGCCATGGCTTTTTCATCGGTGTGCCCGGTAAGCAGAAACTCGTCCAGATCGGCATATCTGAATCCCATCTCCTGCTCGTCGGTCTGTCCGTCGAAAAGTCCGGCGGATGGAGCCTTGTCAATGATGCAGGCGGGGGCGTCCAGATAACGGAGGAACTCAAAAATCTCCGTGACGGTCAGGTCGCC
>CALXGF010000194.1 GCA_944387735.1 uncultured Oscillospiraceae bacterium | reverse complement strand
TGGCGGTGCTGGGCCATAACGGCTCCGGCAAGTCCACTCTGGCAAAGCACATGAACGGCATCCTGGCGCCCACGGAGGGCCGGGTGCTGGTGAAAGGCATAGACAGCGCCGACGAGAGCCGACTCATCGAGCTGCGGCGGAACGTAGGCATGGTCTTCCAGAACCCGGACAACCAGATCGTCGCCAACGTGGTGGAGGACGACGTGGCCTTTGCCCCGGAGAATCTGGGAGTGGAGCCCAAGGAGATACGCCGGAGAGTGGACGAGGCTTTGAAGCTGGTGGACATGTACGACAAGCGCCGTCACGCCCCCCATCTTTTGTCGGGAGGCCAGAAGCAGAGAGTTGCCATCGCCGGGGTAATCGCCATGGAGCCGGAGATAATAGTCCTGGACGAGCCCACCGCCATGCTGGACCCCCTGGGCCGGGAGGAGGTAATCTCCACCGTCACCCGGCTGTGCCGGGAAAAGGGCATGACCGTGGTGCTCATCACCCACCACATGGACGAGTGCGTGGGTGCCGACCGGCTCATAGTCATGTCCGCAGGGAAAATCATAGCCGACGGGAAACCGGCGGAGGTCTTTGCGGATATTGAACTCATGGAGCAGGAGGGACTGACGGTCCCGGAGACCACAAGGCTATTGTACGACCTGAACAAGCGGGGCATGGACCTGCCACTCACGGCGCTGGATGTGGATTCCTGCGCAAGAGAGATAGTAAAACAGCTCAGAGGTTAAAGAATGTCAGAGATAATAGTGGAGAAGCTGCGCCATATATACAGCGCAGGAACTCCTTTTGAAGTGGCCGCCATAGAGGATATTGACCTGGTGATACCCCAGGGCCAGCTGGCGGCGGTAATAGGCCATACCGGCTCCGGCAAATCCACCTTCATCCAGCATCTCAACGCCCTGCTCTCTCCCAGCTCCGGCAAGGTCAGCTGCGGAGGAAAGGACATAAACGAGAGCAAGCTGAGCCGTAAGGAGGTAAAGAGCCAGGTGGGCCTGGTGTTCCAGTACCCGGAGTATCAGCTCTTTGAGGAGACGGTATATAAGGACATCGCTTTCGGCCCCAGGAACATGAAGCTCCCTGAGGAGGAGATAGACCAGCGGGTCCGGGAGGCTGCGGGCTTTACCGGCGTGGACGAGGAGCTGCTGGACAAGTCCCCTCTGGAACTATCCGGGGGTCAGAAACGTCGTGTAGCTATAGCGGGTGTGATAGCCATGCGCCCCGGAGTTCTGATACTGGACGAGCCCACAGCGGGGCTGGACCCGGCGGGCTGCCGGCAGATACTGGAGAACATCTGCGCCTACAGGGAAAAGACCGGGGCCACCGTGATAATAGTCAGCCACAACATGGACGACGTGGCCCGGATAGCGGAGCGGATAATCGTCTTCAGCCACGGACGCATAGTCATGGACGGCACGGCAAGGGAAGTCTTTTCCAGGGCGGAGGAGCTGGTAAACATAGGGCTGGACGTGCCCCACGCCACTGAGCTGGCCCTGGCTCTGAAAAAGCAAGGGCTTCCCATGCCCGACGGCATATATACCCATGAGCAGCTGCTTCAGGCAGTTCTGGAGCTGAAGGGGGTGGCGGCATGCTGAAGGATATCACTTTGGGCCAGTTCTTCCCCGGCGATACTATCGCACACCGGCTTGACCCCCGCACCAAGCTGCTGCTGGTGACCTTGTATATCGTGGCTCTGTTCCAGGCCAAGGGCTGGCTGGGCTACGGCATAATCACTGTGGTCACCCTCAGCTGCATGCGCATCTCCCACATCAGCCTTAAAAACATTTTCAAGGGCCTGAAGCCCATGATATTCATTATCAGCCTTACGGCTTTGCTGAACATCTTTTATACCCAGGGCACGCCCATAGTCCCCGGCTGGATAATAACCTGGGAGGGCATCGCCAGGGCGATACAGATGGTACTGCGCATAGCGCTGCTGATAACCGGCACCTTCCTGCTCACCTATACCACCAGTCCCATCGCCCTCACCGACGGGCTGGAGATACTGCTGGGGCCCCTGAAAAAGCTGAAGCTGCCCATCCACGAGATGACCATAATGATGAGCATGGCCCTGCGCTTTATCCCAACTCTTATTGAGGAGACGGACAAGATAATGTCCGCTCAGAAGGCACGGGGCGCAGACTTTGAGACCGGCAGTCTCGTAGACCGGGCAAAGGCCCTGCTGCCTGTGCTGGTGCCCCTCTTCGTGTCGGCTTTCCGCCGGGCGGACGAGCTTGCCATAGCCATGGAGAGCCGCTGCTACCACGGGGGCGAGGGCCGTACCCGCATGAAGCAGCTCATTATGGCAGGGCGGGACTATATAGCTCTGATGCTGGGCATATTGCTGCTGGCGCTTATGATATATTTAAAGAAGCTGGGTATTTGAAAACCTATGAGAAACATAGCTCTGATCCTGCGCTATGACGGCAGCCGCTACCACGGCTGGCAGGTGCAGAAAAACGAGATAAGCGTGGCCCAGACTCTGGAGGAGGCCCTGAGCAAGACCTGCGGCCACAGCGTGAAGACCGTGGGCTGCGGCCGCACCGACGCCGGGGTCCACGCCCTGCGCTACTGCGCAAACTTTCGCTCCGACACCCGCATACCTCTGGACCGGCTGCCCCTGGCGGTGAACTCCCGGCTGCCGGAGGACATAGCGGTGCTGGAGGCGGTGGAGGCTCCGGAGGATTTCAACGCCATAGGCTCATGTATAAAAAAGGAATATGTATATAAAATACTAAATAGCAATATCAGGGACCCCTTTTTGGAAAAGCGGGCCTGCTTTTATCCCCAGCGTCTGAATATGGAACTGATGGAGAGGGCCGCAAGGGCTTTTGAAGGCACCCACGACTTTAAGGCAGTGCGCAGCGAGGGCACAAAAACCAAGACCACCGTGCGTACCGTGTACTGGTGCAGAGCTGAAAAGGAAGGGGACATCATCAATATCTCCGTCTGTGCCGACGGCTTCCTCTACAATATGTGCCGGGCCATGGTGGGCACCATGGTCTACGCCTCCTACGGGAAGCTGCTGCCGGAGGATATTCCCCTGCTTCTGGAGAAGGGAGACCGGAGGCTCACCGGACCCACCATGCCCCCTCAGGGCCTTTATCTCAACCGGGTATGGTACGAGGGCGCCGTAGGGGAGATGTTTTCCAGATATTGAGGCGCCGCCGCTATATATTTGTTCACAAACTTGTGCTAAAATAATAATTCCGGGCGGGGACAGTCCGCCCGGCGGCAATACATATAAAGGATGAAATACGCATGAAGATAATTATCGATATCCTTCTCTTGATAATAATTGCCCTGTGTACATGGAACGGGTATAAGCGGGGACTGGTGGGGGGCGTGGCCGGTATCCTGGCCATCATCATCGCCCTTTTCGGCGGCAGCCTGCTGTCCTCGGCCTATGCCCACGAGGTTGTCCCGGCTCTGGAGCCCTTTGTGGACGGATATATAGACTCCCAGGACACAAGGGACGCCGTGCTGGAGAAACTGGGCTATGGAGACAGCGACCTCTCTCTGGAGGATATCCTGGCTCAGGACAGTTCCCTGCGCTACGATTATGCCTATGAGTGTATGAGCATCCTGGGCTTTTATGAAAAGCGGGCCGACGACCTGGCTTCCGACGCCGTTGCTCTGGCCGATGCCAACGGCATATCCATGACCGATGCGGTGGTGGCGGTGCTGTGCGATACCATAACCTATGTAGGGGCCCTGGTGATAGCCTTTTTGCTGATTCTCATCTTCCTGGTGGCCATAGGCAACGTGGGCAATCTCTCCTTCCGCCTGCCCAATATGGAGGCGCTGGACGAGGTGGGAGGAGCGGTTCTGGGCTTCGGCAAAGCCTTTATATACTGCGTGCTCTTCAGCTGGCTGCTCAGCTTCCTGGGCTTAGTCATCGGAGCGGACACTATGGAGCACACCACTTTAGGAAGGTTTTTCCTGATATTTGACTTTCTGACCAACGGCCTGATGTAAAGCTTCAGGCACGGATACTTATAACGGAGGCAATAAATGCAGCCTACAATGTGTTCACGCTGCGGCAAGAATGTGGCCGTAGTATTTATTACAAGGATAGAAGGAGGCCAGACCAAGAACGAGGGCCTGTGCCTCAAGTGCGCAAGAGAGATGCACATAAAGCCCATTGACGACGTGATAAACAAAATGGGCCTGAGCGACGATGAGCTGGACTCCCTCACCGGGGACATGAGCGCAGCCCTCTCCGGGGCGGAGGAAATAATGCCTGTCTCCGAGGGGGACGAGGGCACGGAGGACGACGGCAAGACCGCCACCTTCCCCTTCCTCAGCCGGCTCATTGGCGGCCCGCCGGCTCCAGGGGAGAACTCTGTGAACAGCGGAAATCCGGAGCCACGCCGTCCGGAGCCCCGGGAAAACGGCAAGGCGCCAAAAAGAAAATTCCTGGACAGCTACTGCATAGACCTGACCGCCCGCGCCAGGGAGGGCAAGCTGGACAGAATGATAGGCCGGGAAGAGGAGCTGGAACGGGTCATCCAGATACTGAACCGCCGCCAGAAGAACAATCCCTGCCTCATAGGCGAGCCCGGCGTGGGCAAGACCGCCATAGCCGAGGGCCTGGCCCAGCGCATAGCCATGGGCAAGGTGCCCTATAAGCTCCAGAATAAGCAGGTATATCTCCTGGATCTCACCTCCCTGGTGGCGGGCACCCAGTTCAGAGGCCAGTTTGAAAGCCGCATGAAGGGTCTTATAGAGGAGATACGCAAGCTGGGCAATATCATCCTGGTCATCGACGAGGTACACAACATCGTGGGCGCCGGGGACGCCGAGGGCAGCATGAACGCCGCCAACATCCTCAAGCCCGCCCTGTCCCGTGGGGAGATACAGGTCATCGGCGCCACTACCTTCACCGAGTACAGGAAACATATAGAAAAGGACTCGGCCCTGGAGCG
>CALXGF010000193.1 GCA_944387735.1 uncultured Oscillospiraceae bacterium | reverse complement strand
AGCAGCAGAGGCCAGTCCTCACTCTGGGGCAGGTAGGTCCAGGGCACCTGGAATACTGTGCCCATGCTGACCCTTATGGCCCGGCGGTACAGTGGGTCGCTTCCTGCGGCTGTGAGAAGGACTCCGTCCATGCCCAGAGCGGCGGCGGAGCGGAAAATGGCCCCGATGTTGGTTGGGTTCATCACGTTCTCCAACACCGCCAGACGGCTGGCCCCGGCGCAGACCTGCTCTAAACTGGGCAGCTTCGGACGGCGCATGGCGCAGAGCATGCCCCGAGTCAGGTGAAAGCCGGTGAGCCGCACCAGCACCTCCAGGGGGGCTGCGTACACCGGCACGTCGCCGCAGCACTCTATAAGACGGCGGCCCTTGCCTTCCACATGCTTTTCTTCCATTAAAAATGAAACCGGCACGCAGCCGGCATCCAGGGCCCGCTCTATCACCACCGGACTCTCCGCCACGAACAGGGCATTTTCCGGGTCGGCCCGGTTCACCAGCTGGTTCTCGGTCATACGTGCATAAACATCAAGTTCCGAAGATGAAAAATCTTCTATGGCTATTATTCTGCTCACGGAGCAAACCTCCCCGGGAATATTGTCTTTTAAGGTCGACTGTAATTATAGCGGGATATTAATGAAATATCAAATCTTTTCGCCTATTCGGGGCGCCTCAAAAGAGCGAAAGAAAGTACGGATGACTCCTGAAAAACCGGCCTTGTAAAAAGCTCACAAAACACCTCAAGATTATTTGTATAAATAGACAAATAGGCGAAAGATTTTGCTTATTTTGTGTGGATAAGTGCATTGTTTTTTTGAAATATTTTGGTAAAATCTTAAACACAAGGCTGTTAAGCCCTGACTGTAAATTATATTATGGAGGAAAAAACAATGAAAAAGCTGCTAGCACTGCTTCTGGCTCTGGCCATGGTGTTTGCTCTTGCCGCCTGCGGCGGTACCGAAGCTCCCGCTGAGGAAGCCCCCGCAGATGACGCTGCCGCCGAGGCCCCCGCCGAGGAAGCTACCACCGAAGTAGCCAATAAGGACAAGCCCCTTGTTTGGTTCAACCGTCAGCCCTCCAACAGCTCCACCGGCGAGCTGGACATGGCCGCCCTCACATTTAATGAGGACACCTATTATGTGGGCTTTGACGCCCCCCAGGGCGCTGAGCTCCAGGGCACCATGATCAAGGAGTACATAGAGGCCAATATCGACACCATCGACCGTAACGGCGACGGCGTTATCGGCTACGTCCTGGCCATCGGCGACATCGGACACAACGACTCTATCGCCCGTACCCGCGGCGTTCGTTCCGCTCTGGGCACTGCCGTTGAGGTTGACGGCGTTATCAACAGCGACCCCGTAGGCACCAATGTTGACGGCTCTGCTACCGCCGTTGTTGACGGCACCCTGGAGATTAACGGCACCACTTATGTGGTTCGTGAGCTGGCCTCTCAGGAGATGAAGAACTCCGCCGGCGCCACTTGGGATGCCGCTACCGCCGGCAACGCCATCCTCACCTGGTCCTCCTCCTTCGGCGATCAGATAGACATCGTTGCCTCCAACAACGACGGCATGGGCATGGCCATGTTCAACGGCTGGTCCCAGGCTGAAGGCGTTCCCACCTTCGGTTATGACGCCAACTCCGACGCTGTTGCCGCTATCGCCAACGGCTACGGCGGAACCATCAGCCAGCACGCCGACGTTCAGGCTTACCTGACCCTGCGTGTGCTGCGTAACGCCCTGGACGGCGTTGACATGGATACCGGCATAGGCACCGCCGACGATGCCGGCAACGTGCTCAGCTCCGACGTGTTCTATTATGACGAGGCTTCCCGTTCCTACTTCGCCCTGAACGTGGCCGTTACCGCCGAGAACTACGAGGACTTCCTGGATTCCACCGTGGTCTATGCTCCCGTCAGCAACCAGCTGGATGCTACTGCACACCCCGAGAAGAGCGTATGGCTGAACATCTACAACTCCGCAGATAACTTCCTGGGCTCCACTTACCAGCCCCTGCTCCAGAAGTACGATGATCTGCTCAACCTGAAGGTTGACTACATCGGCGGCGACGGACAGACCGAGGCCAACATCACTAACCGTCTGAGCGATCCCAGCCTCTACGACGCTTTTGCCATCAACATGGTCAAGACCGACAACGGAGCTTCCTACACCGCTCTGCTCAGCCAGTGATATGCTTTAATCTCTGAGCGATAATTAAACAGCCAATACGATAGGGGAGAGGGATATTCTCTGACATTGGGGAGGGACTTCTCAGTGCAGAGTAAGCCCTCTCCCCGTTGTATTTTTTCCAAGGCTGACAGGGCTGCCCGGCAGTTGACCCCTGTCCGGCCTATTTTGCATAAACGGGAGTGATGAGAATGGCAGATGCGAGAGACGATATTGTTTTGTCTATACGAGGAATGAGCAAGTCCTTCGGCCGAAACCGGGTGCTGGATCACATCAATCTGGATGTGAAGCGGGGGACGGTCATGGGCCTGATGGGGGAAAACGGGGCAGGCAAATCAACCATGATGAAATGCCTCTTCGGTACCTATCAGAAAGATGAAGGCACTATATTTCTTAACGGCAAGGAGATAAGCTTCTCCGGACCTAAAGACGCCCTGGAAAACGGAATTGCCATGGTGCACCAGGAACTGAACCAGTGCCTGGAGCGCAACGTGACCGATAACCTTTTCCTGGGCAGGTATCCCGTCAATTCCATGGGCGTTGTGGATGAAGGCGGAATGAAAAAGAAAGCAGCAGAGCTGTTCCGCAAGCTGGGTATGACGGTGGATCTCAGCCAGCCTATGCGGAATATGTCCGTTTCTCAGCGGCAAATGTGCGAGATTGCCAAGGCAATTTCCTATAATTCCCAGGTAATCGTTCTGGACGAGCCCACCTCTTCCCTGACAGTACAGGAAGTGGACAAGCTCTTCTCTATGATGCGGATGCTGAAGGAACAGGGAATAGCTCTGATTTATATATCCCACAAGATGGATGAGATCTTTGAGATATGCGATGAAGTTTCCGTCCTGCGGGACGGCAACCTGGTAATGACCAAAACTATCGGCGAGACAAATATGAACGAGCTGATCACCGCCATGGTTGGCCGTTCCCTTGAAAGCCGTTTCCCGCCGGTGGACAACAGCCCTGGCGACACTATACTGTCGGTGCAGCACCTGTCCACAAAGTATGCCCCTTACCTCCAGGACATCAGCTTCGATGTGAGAGAGGGGGAGATATTCGGCCTATACGGTCTGGTGGGCGCAGGGCGCACCGAGCTGCTGGAGACCATTTTCGGAGTGCGTACCAGAGCTGCCGGTCGTGTCTACTTCAAGAACCGGCTGATGAACTTTA
>CALXGF010000192.1 GCA_944387735.1 uncultured Oscillospiraceae bacterium | reverse complement strand
TACTTATTCTGCTCAGCTTATAGCTCATGGCTATTCTCACCAGCACCGCAAAGACAAAGGTGAGCAGCAGGCTGAACAAATAGCTCTGCCAGGCTATACGCACATCGAAGCAGATGCCGTCGGTACGTATCTGGGTCATGACAAAGGCGTGGAGCAGCTTGCCTAACGCAAGCCCCAGGAGAGCGCCCAGCACCGTGAGCATATTCACTTCTCTAAACACATAGGCCGAGGACTCCCCATTGTAGAATCCCAACACCTTTATGGTGGCTATCTCCCTGATCCTCTCGCCTATATTTATATTTATAAGGTTAAAGAGAACTATAAAGGCCAGAGCCCCGGCGCAGAGGGTAATCAGCACCACGATAATATTCAGGCTGGAGAAAGAACTGTCCACAGAGTTTCTGGTGTCCTGGCTGAGAGCCACGCGACTCACCAGCTCGTCGTCCAGCAGACGGGCTGAGGCAATATTCTGGTCCACGCCATCCTGGAATATCACATAGGCAGTATTCAGGGGAATTTCTCCTTTTAGGCTCAGCATAGTGTCGGAGCTGACGAACATGTAGTCTGAGATATAATTGTCGAAAACGCCGCAGACTGTAAGGCTCAGGCTCTTGAAATCGTCGCCGGTGACGGTGACGCTGTCCCCCTGTTCCACATTCAGCATAGAGGCCATGCCCTTGGACAGCAGTATCTCCCCCGCTCCGGGCAGGGACACTTCTCCCTCTTCGCTGCGGAGCTTAATAAAGTCCTCCAGCTCCCCGCTGAGCACTGCGCTGAGAGTTGAACTCTTCAGATTGTCCTCCGAGCCTATGTCCACGCTGGCGGTGGAAATGTACAGCAGCTCCTTGAGTCCCTCATGCTGGGCCTGGAAGTTGTCCCGCTCCTCGTCGCTGAGGCCCTCGGTAAAGTTCAGCTCCGCATCATATACGCTTATTTCCCCATATTGATAATCGGTTACGTTCTGAATGGAGTCCCGCACGCCGAAGCCGGTGAGCAGCAAGGCCGTGCAGCCGCTGACGCCCAGTATCATCAGGAAGAATCTCTGCTTATAGCGCATGACGTTTCTCAGGGTCACCTTATGGAGAAAGCTTATCCTCCTCCACAGCCAGCCCATACGTTCCAGGAAAATTCGCTTGCCGCTTCTGGGGGCTTTGGGTCTGAGTATGGAGGCGGGCGCCTCCCGCAGCTCCTTGCGGCAGCTGTAGATTCCCACTCCGGCGGTACACAGCAGGGCCACAGCCAGAGAGGCAGCAAACATCATCGGGTCGAAATTATATATCAGCTCGTCTGTGAAGTTGTACATGCTGCTATAGGCATTCCAGAAAGCCTTAGGTATGAAATAGGTGCCTATAAAAAAGCCCAGCACGCTGCCGATAAAGCCGGAGGAACCGGCATAGATGATATATTTAAGGCTCACCAGAGCCTTCTCATAGCCCATGGCCTTCCATACGCCTATCTGAGTACGCTGCTCATCCACCATTCTGCTCATGGTGGTGACGCAGACCAGAGCCGCCACCAGGAAGAAGAACACGGGGAACACCACGGAGATGTTCTCTATTATGGCCGAGTCATGCTCAAAGGCGGCGTAGCCCGCATTTTCACTTCGGGTCAGAACATAGACCGTAGGCTCGTCAATATCGGCGATTTCCTCCTCAGCCTCGTCCAGTTCGGCGTAGTAATCTGCCAGTTCCGCCTTGGCGTCGGCAAAGGACTGGCTGATCTCATCCATCATCCGGGTGTAGTAGCCGGGATTTTCCGCCGGAGAGAAGCCCATGGAGCTCATGAAGTCCTCCACCTGAGCGGCAGCATCGTCCTTCTGCTTTTGTATCTCCTCCGCTGCCTCGTCCAGAGTCTTGCGCCCGTCGGCTATCTCCTGGCGGTTATCCAGCACCAGCTCCTTGTATCTAAGCTGGGCCTCCGTCTCGGCCATGTCTGTGACGGTGTCCTCAGTCTCATCTATTCTGGCCTCATACTCGTCGCTGTAGGAGCTGGCCCTGTCGTCTATGGTGAGGAAGACCTCCTCGTAATAGTCGGCAGTAAAGCAGCTGCGGTCTATATACATGCAGGAAGCTATGTGCCCGTTGCCCAGGGGGCTGGTACCTCTCTCCATATTGATATACAGAGGGCTGGTCACCAGGCCCACCACGGTGAACTCAGTTCTGGAAAACTCGTCCAATGTCTCCTGGGAATTGGTGTCGGACAAGCTTATGGTTCTCCCCAGCATATCCTCCCCCCAGTTGTCTGCATCCAGGACGCACTCGTCCTCCCCTTCAGGCAGGCGGCCGGAAACCACTCTCAGCCGGTTGACGCCCTGGGTGATGGAGTTTGCCCGGAACACCAGGTCGTTGCCGTCAATGTTTACCAGGGCATCCTCATAGCAGCCACCCTCCGCCACCTTCACCAGCTCCTGCTCCGCCAGGTTAAAGACATTATCCTGGGAAAACCCTATGGTGGAGACTATGCGGTAATCGTAAAAGTTCTGCTGGGTGAAGTACTCGTCGGCAGAATCCACCAGCATGGGACGGCATATCCGCAATCCTGAAAACAGGCCCACGCCCAGAGCAATAATGGTAAGTATGGCCAAGTATCTGCCCAGGCTGTTTTTTATCTCTCTTAATGTAGAAGTAATGAGTATGTCCACAGCGTCACCACTCTATCTGCTCTACGGGTATGGGGTTCTCGTTAATCGTCTCAGACTCTATCCTGCCGCTTTTTACCCGAATGACCCGGTCCGCCATATCGCAGAGGGCGGAGTTGTGGGTGACGATAACAATAGTCATCTTCGTCTGGCGGCAGGTGTCCTGCAAGAGCTTCAGGATGGCCTTGCCGGTATTGTAGTCCAGAGCTCCGGTGGGCTCGTCGCACAGCAGCAGCTTGGGCTTTTTAGCCAGAGCCCTGGCTATGGCCACTCTCTGCTGCTCGCCGCCGGATAGCTGAGCCGGAAAATTGGCCGCCCTCTCCTCCAGGCCCACCTGCTTCAGGACCTGGGCCGGGTCCAGATGCTCCGGACATATCTGCACTGCCAGCTCCACATTCTCCAGAGCCGTCAGGTTGGGTATGAGATTATAGAACTGGAAGACAAAGCCGATATCATAACGGCGATATGAGGTCAGCTGCTTTTCGTTGTAGGCGGAGATATCCTTCCCGTCCAGCCACACCTTGCCCCTGGTCATGGTGTCCATGCCGCCCAGGATGTTAAGTATGGTGGTTTTGCCTGCGCCGGAGGCTCCCACGATAACGCAGATCTCCCCCTGCTTCACTGTAAAGCTGGCGCTGTTGAGGGCATGAATATCCACCTCCCCCACCTTGTAGATCTTCTCCACATTCTCAAAACTGATAAACTCCGGCATCTCCAGTTCTCCTTTTTTCTTGGCCTTTCTTATTAGTATAGCCTGAGCGCCGTCATATTTGTTAAACCCTGTGTAAATATTATCCCTGAAAAAACAACAAGCTCAGACAAATTTCCCCATTGTCTCTGTTGCCTCCGGTGAACTTCAGTTCTTACCCGAAATGCCCGGCTGCTTCAAAGGCAGCACCACATTGAAGTTGGCCTTGCCCTGGGCGTATTCGCAGCTTATCTTCCCTCCGTGGGAGTTGACTATGCTCTCGGCTATGGACAGGCCCAGGCCGTAGCTGCCGTCCCGGCTGCGGGCCTTGTCAGTGCGGTAAAAGCGCTTGAAGATATCCCGGCACTCCTCCCGGCTCATCTCCGGAGCGGGGTTTGAAAGGCTGAGCTGGCAGTGGCGGCTGCCCTGGCGAACAAGGCGCAAGCTCACCGGGCCGCCGGGCAGGGAGTATTTCCCCGCATTGTCCAGCAAGATATCCGTCAGCTGCCTGAGTTGCTGCTGCCGTCCCTCCAGGCTTATCCCCGGCTCCACCTCGGTTTCCAGAGCCAGACCCTTTTCATAGTACACCGGCTCAAAGGGCAGCACGCAGTCGGACACCAGTTTGGAAAAGTCCAGCTGGCTTATGTTCTCTCTGCTCTGGCCGCTGTCCGCTCTTGCCAGCTCCAGCAGATCCTCCACCAGAGAGCGCATCTGCCGGCTCATGGTGAGTATGCTGGAGACAAACTGGCTGCGCTGCTCCGGCTGGAACCCCGGCTGCTCCAGCATCTGGGCATTGGTCATTATCACCGCCAGCGGGGTCTTAAGCTCGTGGGAAGCGTCGGCCACAAACTGCTTTTGCTGCTTCCAGGCTTTATCCACAGGCTTAACGGCCCAGCGGGCCAGCCGCACACTTATGGCGAAAAATATCCCAAGGCTCAGAAGGCCCAGCAAGGCGCAGGTCTCCAGCAGGCTTTTCAGGGTGGCACGCTCGCTGGAGATGTCCACAAACACCAGTCTTTGGTTCATGGGATTTATAACCCGGCAGTAGCGCAGATTATATTCCTCAATGGTGCCTATGCTCTTTCCAGTGGATATGGCGCTTTCTATTATCTTGGCCAGAAAGTCCTGGTCGCTCAAATCGTAATAGCCGCCGCTTACGGCGACCAGTTCCCCGCTTCGCCCCAGCTGCAACACGAAGTAGGGCAGCTGTATATCCTCCCGCCTCTCTCCCGGCAGACTCAGCCGAAATGGGTCCTCCGCCAGCTGCTCCATCATGCTCACGCTCTGCTGCTCCAGATTGGTCCGGGTGAACTGGAACACCAGTCCGAATATCACCAGCAGCATCAGCGTGACTATGAGCATGTTGACGCAGACGAATTTAAATCTCAGCTTTCTGAGCATCCCTCATCTACCTCCAGATGATAACCCTGCCGCCGTATGGCCTCTATTCGCAGATTGGAGCCTATGCTCTGGAGCTTTTTTCTCAAAAAGCCCACATAGACCTCCACGTGATTCTCCACGGCGTTGGAGTCGTAGCCCCAGACCCTGGCCAGAATGACCTCTTTGGACAGATTCTTTTCCCTGGTCTGCATCAGCAATCTCATCACGTCGAATTCCCTGGTGGACAGGCGCACGGAGTTCTCCCCGCATATGAGGGTGCTGGTAGACAGGTCCAGAGCGGTGTTGCCGTAGACCATCTCGTCCACCTGCCCACCCTGGCGGCGTAGCAGGGCGTTGATGCAGGCCAGCAACTCCCTTATATCAAAGGGCTTGGTGAGATAATAGTCCGCCCCGGCGTTGAGGCCCTCTATCCTGTCCTCCAGCCCGGAGCGGGCGGTGAGCATCAGTATGGGAGTGTTGCAACGCTGGGAGCGCACCTGTCTTGCCACCTGGTAGCCGTTCATTCCTGGCATCATCACATCCAGTATCAGCAGGTCGTAGACCCCCAGCAGAGCATAGTCCGCTCCGTTTTCCCCGTCGTAGCACACGTCCACTTCAAAGCCCTTGCTGCACAGCATGGTCTTTATGGAGTCGGCCAACAGCTTTTCGTCCTCTATTATAAGTATTTTCATGTCAACATCTCCCGATCTCAGTTTAACATTATAATAATACATTGCCCTTAATTAAAGCTGAAAAACAAGCTGTTCATAATTCTTTTACAGCTTATTCAGAACCAGTTCAGTATCGGGTGTTATTCTGCCCTCAGATAGATCGTTTGCCAGACGAGCCGTCTCATCCGGTCTTCCGTGTGCAGAGCCGATGTCCCGGTGTACACCGGGAATAAGCCGACGGCGCTGCATCCTGGCAGCGGGGGTTCGGGTGTTATATATTCACTTGGGTGCAGTCCAAAAGGCGGGCTGCGCCCAAGACCAATTTTGGGGACCTCCGCCGCTCAGCCTTTAAGTCCCCCTTCCCGCCCGGCTTGATGAGGCTGCGGCGGGAAATATTTTGTTGCTTTTATGTTCACAATTTTTTCAAGTATCTTTCAGGCAATTTTAAGCTATGCCGGGTATAATACAGACAAAATAAAAAATCAGGCTGAAACAGGGCTTCGTTCCCGGAGCTTGTGGCCTGGTAAAAGGAGATATTAGCATGAGCGATTTTAATGAAAACAACAACGGCGTTTTCAGCAGCGGTACTCCCGGCTATACGCCTGAAGATAACGGTGCAGAAAACAAAAGGTCCCCCAAGCACGGCCACGGCAAAATAATCGCCCTGGCCCTGGTGGTGTCCCTGCTGGCAGGGGCGGCCGGCGCCGGTGGCGTCCTGGCTATCAGCGGCTCCATGGGCTATGACGGGCACTCTCAGATACTGGAGGGCGTCCGTCCCAATAGCACCATTGACGTGGCCACCATAGACACCAGCAAGGAGATGAGTCCCGCCGAGGTCTACGCCCAGAACGTGGCCTCCACCGTGGGCATCACCACCTCCATCACCACCAACTTCTTCGGATTTACCACCACCTCCGCCGCCTCCGGCTCCGGCTTTATCTTTACCGACGACGGCTACATTCTCACCAACTACCATGTTATTGAGGATTCCGACTCCATTAAAGTCAGCACCTACGACGGCAGCAGCTATGACGCCCAGCTCATCGGCTACGACGAGAGCAACGACATAGCCGTGCTGAAGATTGAGGCCGAGGGTCTCAGCCCCGTGGTGCTGGGCGACTCCGACAACCTGAACGTGGGCGACAGCGTGGTGGCCATAGGCAACCCCTTGGGCGAGCTGACCTTCTCCCTCACTTCCGGCGTAGTCAGCGCCCTGGACCGGCAGGTCACCCTGTCCAGCAACGTGACCATGGACCTCATCCAGACCGATTGCGCCATCAACTCCGGCAACTCCGGCGGCCCCCTCTTTAACCTCTACGGCGAAGTGATAGGCATTACCAACGCCAAGTTCTCCAGCAGCGGCTCCGGCGCCTCTATAGACAATATCGGTTTCGCCATTCCTATTAACCACATACTGAATATCGTCACCAGCATTATTGAGGACGGTTATATTGTCAAGCCCTATATCGGCGTGTCGGTGCTCACCGTCGGTGAGGATTCCCAGAGCCTGGGTCTGCCCGCAGGCGCAGCAGTCAAGTCCGTCACCGAGGACAGCCCCGCCGAGGCAGCCGGATTGCAGGTCAACGACATTATAACCTCCGCCAACGGTACGGAGATAAGCTCCAGCGACCAGCTGGTGGATATGGTATCCAGCCTCTATGAAGGGGCCGAGCTGAAGCTGGGCGTTTACCGTCAGGGCGAAGAGCTGGAGCTGACCGTCACCGTGGGAGAGCAGATACAATCCGCCCTTGCCAACGAAGAGCAGCAGGCTCAGGTGGAGGAGCAGAGCATGGAGCGGCAGGAACAGTACAACGGCTTCCCCGGCTTCCGCGATTTCTTCGGCTTCGGTTACTGAGTTTTTCCCCCTTTGAACTCAGCTTTGTAAAATAGTTATTCATAGTTGTCCGCACTGCCGCCCCTGCATTGATGTGCAGGGGCGGCAGCTGTCTTTATATGTTTTTTTATATTTTCCTGATTCCGCTTTCACTCTCTTAAAAAAAACTCAATACCTCTATTGCTAAAACATAACTGAGCTGATAGAATATTTAATTGAGCGATTTGGCGGCCTTCATATGGATTTTAGCTGCCGGAGAGTTCAAAAAAATTATTCCGAGCCTTTATACCGGTCCCGGCTTCCGCCGTGTTCCGGCAGGGCCGGGACACAAGGAAAGGAACTCATAATGGCAAAGCTTTACTGTAAAGATCTGCAGCTTATGGCCGCCAGAGCCAGGCTGCTGGCTGTAGAGGCAGTGTATACCGCCGCCTCAGGGCACCCTGGCGGTTCTCTCTCAGCCATGGATATTCTCACAGCTCTGTACTTTAACGAGCTGAATGTGGACCCGGAAAATCCCCGCTGGGCAGACAGGGACCGCTTCGTACTCTCCAAGGGCCACTGCACCCCGGCTCTTTATTCCGTGTTGGCTCTCAGGGGCTTCTTTCCCCTTGAGAATCTGAAGCTCTTCCGCTCCATAAAGGGTCATATGTCCGGTCATCCCGACATGAGACATGTGCCCGGTGTGGACATGTCCACCGGCTCTCTGGGCCAGGGGCTCAGCACCGCCGTAGGTATGGCTATGGCGGCTAAACTTCAGAACCGGTCCAACCGCTGCTACGCCCTATGCGGAGACGGCGAACTGGCGGAGGGTCAGATATGGGAGGCCGCCATGGCTGCGGCCAAGTGGAAGCTGGACAATCTCTGTGTTTTTGTTGACGTCAACGGTCTCCAGATAGACGGGCGCACTGCCGACGTTATGCCTACCGAACCTCTGGACAAAAAGTTTGAGGCTTTTAACTGGAATGTGATAAAGATCGACGGGCATAACTTTGAGCAGATACTCTCCGCTCTGGATTCTGCCCGCAGCTTCAAGGGCAAACCCACCGCCATACTTGCATCCACAGTCAAGGGCAAGGGAGTATCCTTTATGGAGAACCAGGCGGGCTGGCATGGCAAGGCGCCCAACGAGGAGCAGTTTGCTCAGGCCAAGGCGGAGCTGGAAAAGACTATAAAGGAACTGGAGGGAAACTGATATGGCCGGAAAAATAGCTACACGTAATGCCTACGGCGAAGCTCTGGTGGAGCTGGCCGACAAATATCCGGAGCTGGTAGTGCTTGACGCCGACCTGTCCGGTTCCACCATGACCAAATTTTTTGCCGCCGCCCACCCGGACCGTTTCTTTGACTGCGGTATAGCCGAATGTAACATGGCAGGTATCGCCGCCGGTATGGCTGCCGACGGCCTCAAGCCCTTTATAAACAGCTTTGCCATGTTCTCCTCCGGGCGTATTTACGAGCAGGTAAGAAACTCCATTGCCTACCCCCATCTGAACGTAAAGGTAGTGGGCTCTCACGGAGGAGTTTCCGTTGGAGAGGACGGGGCCACCCATCAGTGTATAGAGGACTTTGCCCTGATGCGGGCTATCCCCGGCATGCTGGTCTGCTCACCCTGCGACGGCAACGAGATGCGCCTTGCCGTCAGGGCACTTATGGAGTATGACGGCCCGGCCTATCTCCGGCTCCAGCGTCTGTCCACCAAGGTCTTTACCGACGAGCTGGATAACTACAGCTTCCGGCTGGGCAAGGGCTGCACTCTGAGAGATGGCGGAGATATAAGCATTATAGCTAACGGTCTTATGGTGGGTATGGCCTTGGAGGCGGCGGACATCCTGTCGTCTCAGGGTATACAGGCCAGAGTAATAGATATACACACTCTTAAGCCCCTGGACGACGAGCTGGTACTGAAAGCCGCCCAGGAGACGGGCTGCATAGTCACCAGCGAGGAGCACTCAATAATCGGCGGCCTGGGCAGCGCAGTTTGCGAACTGCTCGGCGAGAAATGCCCTGTGCCTGTGGTGCGCCACGGCGTAAACGACGTATTCGGCCGCAGCGGCACCGCCGCCGACGTACTGGAATACTTTGGCCTCACTCCTCAGGGAATTGCCGAGAAGGCAAAATACGCTGTTAGTCTTAAAAAATAAACCGGGACCGTAACCGGCAAGCAGGAGGCGTAAGCTCTGTTATGTGGTTTGTTTTTGCTTTACTGTCAGCGGTCTTTGCCGCTTTTACATCCATTCTCGCAAAGGTTGGCATAGAAGGCGTCAACAGCAATCTGGCTACCGCTTTGAGAACCGTGGTGGTGTTGGCCATGGCCTGGCTTATGGTCTTCGTGACCAATGCCCAGTCCGGACTTCCCGATATCAGCCGAAAAAGCTGGGTCTTTCTCACTCTCTCAGGACTCGCCACCGGCGCCTCCTGGCTCTGCTATTACAAGGCCCTGCAGTTGGGACAGGCTTCCAAGGTGGCGCCTATAGACAAGCTGAGCATAGTGTTCACCATTGTCCTGGCCTACTTCTTCCTTCACGAACAGGCGGACGCCAAGTCCGTTTTCGGCTGCCTGCTGATTGTAGCAGGGACCTTGGTAATGGTGCTGTGAAAGCTCGTCCCTCCGGCGGACAATTTAAAAGCAAGCTTTATAAGGCAAAAGCCGCAGCTTCAAAAGTGAAGTGACCCCAAAAAGTTAGACAATATAAAAAAACAAAAAATGATCAAGCAACCGACAGGGCTTGTTGTCTGTGAATTGCAGGCGGCAAGCCCTTTAGCTTTGCCTTGATGCGGCGGTTGTTGTA
>CALXGF010000191.1 GCA_944387735.1 uncultured Oscillospiraceae bacterium | reverse complement strand
GTTGCAATACATCTCTAATCACCAGAATATAGTGATTTATTATAACTAAGCCGAGAGAATCTTATATAATGCTTCTCTCGGCTTGATATTATGCGTAAATAGGAACCGCATTAACGATTTGGTTTTTGATTAGAAAATAAGCTGAAATTTCAGCCTGCTATCAAATTGATATAAAATAGTCTTTTCCGAACGCCTCAAACCCACATGAATACTTAGGTTTTACAGCGTTTCGCTTTATTCCCACTCTATGGTCCCGGTGGGTTTTGGGGTCAAATCATAGAGGACTCGGTTGACGCCGGCAACCTCGCTGGTGATGCGGCGGGTAATATGCTGCAGCAAAGCAAAAGGCACATCCTCCACAGTAGCGGTCATGGCGTCCCTGGTATTTACCGCCCGTATTATCACCGGCCAGTCATAGGAGCGCAGCTCGTTCTTCACCCCTGTGGACTTGAAGTCCGGCACTACGGTGAAATACTGCCATACCTTTCCAGCAAGGCCGTTCTTTGCAAACTCCTCCCGGAGTATGGCATCGGACTCTCTCACTGCCTCCAGGCGGTCTCTGGTTATTGCCCCCAGGCAGCGCACTCCCAGGCCGGGGCCGGGGAAGGGCTGGCGGTACACCATGCCCTCGGGCAGTCCCAGAGCCGTACCCACCACTCGCACCTCATCCTTGAACAGGAACTTCAGCGGCTCCACCAGTTCAAATTTCATGTCCTCCGGCAGACCGCCCACATTGTGGTGGGCCTTCACCGGTCCGCTCTCCAGGATATCCGGATATATGGTGCCCTGGGCCAGAAACTCTATGCCCTCCAGCTTCCGGGCCTCCTCCTCAAAAACTCGGATGAACTCTGCGCCGATTATCTTCCGCTTCTTCTCCGGCTCGGCCACCCCCGCCAGCTTGTCCAGGAAACGGTCCGCTGCGTCCACATACACCAGGTTTGCGTCCATCTGGTTGCGGAACACCTCTATCACCTGCTCCGGCTCCCCCTTGCGGAGAAGGCCGTGGTTCACATGCACGCAGGTCAGCTGCTTGCCAACTGCCTTGATGAGCAGAGCTGCAACCACCGAGGAGTCCACTCCGCCGGACAGGGCCAGCAGCACCTTCTTGTCGCCTATCTGGCGGCGCAGGGCGGCCAGCTGCTCGTCGATAAACGCCTTGGCCAGCTCAGGGCTGGTGATCCGCTCCATGCTCTCCGGGCGGCGATTTTCTGCCATAGGTTTTACCTCCAAAATTTTTCTATATTTTCTTTTACTAACAAGATCCCTTCCGGGTCATGTTTTCACAGTGATGATTATGGGCCGGCCTTTGCGGAAAAGGCTTTTCCCTTATATTTGCATATTACATATTATATCAAAGCCGGACATAAAGCAATCGTTTTCCGCTTTCCCCTTTGGCTTTTACTTTACCCGGATTTTACACGGGGCTGATAATGAATTTTATCTTCATGGGGTATAGTTTATTTTGGTTAAATCTGTATAACACGGGAGAAAAGCCATGGATATTTTTGACCTACTGAGTCTGATAGGCGGGCTCTGCCTGTTTCTCTTCGGCATGAACATAATGGGCCAGGCCCTGGAACGCCGGGCCGGCGGGAAGCTCCGCAGCCTTCTTGGCAGGCTCACAACCAACAAAATGGCGGGACTGCTCACGGGCCTGGGCGTCACCGCCATAATCCAGAGTTCCTCCGCCACCACGGTAATGGTGGTGGGCTTTGTGAACTCCGGGCTGATGACTTTAAAGCAGGCTATAAACGTCATTATGGGCGCCAACATCGGCACCACCGTCACCGCCTGGATACTGAGCCTTGCTGGCATAGACAGCGGCAATGTCTTTGTCTCCCTCTTAAAGCCCAGCTCCTTTACCCCGGTGCTGGCCCTTGTGGGCATAGTCTTTTACATGTTCAGTAAAAACTCCCGGCGCCACGACACCGGGCTTATCCTCCTGGGCTTTGCTACGCTGATGTACGGTATGGAAAGTATGTCCGCCGCCGTGTCCGGCCTCAGGGACGTGCCGGAATTTCAGCAGATCATACTCATGTTCCACAATCCCTTCCTGGGCGTACTGGCAGGCGCAGTGCTAACTGCAATCATCCAGTCCAGCTCCGCCTCCGTGGGTATACTCCAGGCCCTGTCCTCCACCGGCCAGGTCACCATCGGGGCCGCCATCCCCATTATTATGGGTCAGAACATCGGCACCTGCGTCACCGCCATGATCTCCTCCGTTGGCACCAACAAGAATGCCCGCCGGGCCGCCCTGGTGCATCTGTCCTTTAACGTCATCGGCACCGCCGTGTGGCTCACGGTATTCTGCATCGTAAAGGCCATATTTGCCCCCGCCGTTTTAGGGCAGAGCGCTTCCCTGGTGAGCATAGCCGTGGCCCACTCCGCCTTCAACATCCTCTGCACCATCCTGCTGTTGCCCATGACGGGCATGCTGGAGCGGCTGGTACACCGCCTGGTGCCCGACGGAGCCGAGGCGGAGGTGCTCACCGAGATAGACGAGCGGCTCCTGGCCACGCCCCCCATGGCTCTGGAGCGCTGCCATGCCGTGGCCTCCGAGATGGCCGAGATATCCGTAGGCGCTTTGAAGTCCTCCCTCTCCTGCCTGCTGTTTTATACTCCAGAACTGGCGGCGGAAGTCCGGGACAAGGAGAGCAAAAGCGACCACTATGAGGACATCCTCTCATCTTATCTGGTAAAGCTCAGCAGCCTGCAGATAAGCGAAAGCGACAGCGCCGAGGCGGCAAAGCTTCTGAAGGTCATAGGCGATTTTGAGCGCATATCCGATCACGCCGTGAATCTTGTGGAGTCCGCCGAAGAGATGCACAGCAAGGATATAGAATTCACCGGCAGCGCAAAACAGGAGCTGTCCGTCATCATCCCCGCCGTCAGCGAGATACTGGATCTGAGCCTGGAGGCTTTTGAAAAGGACAGCGTCTCCCTGGCTCTGGAGGTGGAGCCTCTGGAGCAGGTCATAGACTATCTCAAGGAGAAACTGCGCACCGGGCACATCCTCCGGCTCCAGCAGGGGGAGTGCTCCAGCGTGGCGGGCTTTATCTGGTCCGACATACTCACCAACCTGGAGCGCACCGGGGACCACTGCTCCAACATTGCCGGCTGCATCATCGACATGTCCCACTATGAGATGCACCTCCACGAGTCCCAGCGGCAGCTGCGAAACACCAGCGAGGACTACCGTCAAAGCTATCTGCGCTACATGAACAAGTACTCCCTGCCCGCCGCCAAGGCCGGTAGCTGAGCTTGCTGCCGGTTTAAGGCAGCAGCCTCCCTGCTTGTTGCATTTTCCCCGCCCCGGCATTATAATTGTGGGCGTTCAAAGGAATCATCTTCGGAGGCGCCGCCATGGTACACCTGCTGCTTGCCTTGATATATCTGTCCTTTATAAGTCTGGGTCTGCCCGACGGGCTGCTTGGGGCCGCCTGGCCCAGCATGTACGCCGAGCTTTCCGCCCCGATATCCGCCGCCGGGGTCATCTTCATCATAATCTCCGCAGGCACCGTGGCCTCCAGCCTTCTCAGCGAGAGGCTGAACCTGAAGCTGGGGCCGGGAAAGGTCACCGCCTTCAGCGTGGCCATGACCGCCGCCGCCCTTATGGGCTTTTCCTCCTGTACTTCCCTGTGGCAGCTATGTCTCTGGGCAGTGCCCTACGGTCTGGGGGCCGGCAGCGTGGACGCCTGCCTGAACAACTACGTGGCCCTCCATTACGCCAGCCGCCACATGAGCTGGCTCCACTGCATGTGGGGCATAGGCGCCTCCGCCGGTCCGTATATCATGGGGGCGGTGCTCACCGCCGGCGGCCACTGGAGCCGGGGGTATCAGCTCATCGGCCTGATGCAGATAGTTCTCACCGCCGTGCTTCTGCTGAGCCTGCCCCTGTGGAAAAAAAGCGCATCCGACTCCGGCGAGAGCGATCGTGAGCCTTTAAGTCTCCGGCAGGTCTCCCGCATCCCAGGGGTGAAGGCCATGATTCTCAGCTTCTTCTGCTACTGCGCCACGGAGCAGACCGTGGGGCTCTGGGCCGGTTCCTATCTGGCTCTCCACCGGGGTATGGGGGCGGAGCTGGCCGCCTCCTTTGCCGGGCTCTTTTACATGGGCATAGCCCTGGGCCGGGCCCTCAACGGTTTCTTTACTCTGAAATTCTCCGACACCCGGCTGACCCAGGCCGGCTTCTGCATCATTCTGCTGGGCATAGCCGCCCTGCTGCTGCCTCTGGGGGATATTGCCGCTCTCATTGGTCTGGGCCTCATCGGCCTGGGCTGCGCCCCAATATATCCCAGCATTATCCACGCTACCCCGGAGCGCTTCGGGGCGGAGCGCTCCCAGGCCGTCATCGGGGTGCTCATGGCCAGCGCCTACCTGGGTAACTGCCTGATGCCTCCTATTTTCGGCCTCATAGCCAACCATGTAAGCATCTCCCTGCTGCCCCTGTATCTGCTGCTGATACTGGCGGTGATGGCCTCCATGCACGAGACGGCTCTCAGAAGATGCCGGGAACATTAAAAAACTGTGCTGGGCTTTTTGGCTCAGCACAGTTTTTTTCTTGCATTTGTAGGATCAGGTCCTGTCACTCCACGGTGACCAGCCCGTCCTCACTCACAGTGACTGTCATACCCGTCTGGACATAGTTGAGGAAGTCATCCCCCAGGCTGTCCACAACAGGCATCTTGGCCTCGGTCCACACGTCCCCCAGGATGGCCCCGGAGGCCGCCAGGGAATCAATAGGCAGGCTGAAGAGCATGCAGGCGGGCTGCTTGCCCAGGGAGCACACAGTATAGAGCACCATACCCCCGGTGGTGGAGCCTATGGTCATAGGCAGACACAGGGCCTTGCCCAGCATGGGCTTTTTATAGATGTCGGGGTTGTTCTGGTCTCCGCATTTCACCTGCTTGTCCCCGAACATTATGGCCATCTGATAGCTGGCCAGGGTATTGAATCCGCCCCGGCTCACCAGTGCTTCAGCGGTGCAGGTGCCGGGCACTACGACACGGCCTTTGAACTGCTTCATATCTTCCCCTCCTTGCTGGTAATGATGTCCAGTATCTCGCTGTCGGTGTAGTATCTGGCGCTGGTGTAGGTGCGCAGCTTATTGGAGGAGGTGATGACCGCCTTCTTCTTGCAAAGGGGATTGTTCATGTACATCAGCGGGCATATATAGCTGACAACGACGCCGTAGCTGGCCAGTCTCCCGGCGCATGCGGTCTTGTTCAGCTCCTTAATAACGGCGGGGGAAGCGGTGAATACCGTGGGCACGGTGACCTTGTCCAGGCCGTTTTCTCTGAGTTTCGCCTCGATGGCGTCTGCCCAGTCCTCCATCTGTTTAAGCGTCATGTGGGGACAGCCCACAAAGCACAGCTGGGGCTTTGCGTCGGGATTCTTCCAGATGACGGGGTAGTTGGCTTTCACCCGGGCAAGCTCTGCGTCATCGATAATATAGACCTGGGCGTTCTCCTTGATGAGGCTCTCACCCAGCTCCTTTGCCTCAGGGGTGAGGTTTGCAATATGGTATAGACCCACAGCCCCGTTAGAGGCGGTTGCCGCACCGAAGTCCTTCAGGTATGTGCAGTTTTCCTCGTTGAGCTCCGTTCCCAGCCACTTCTCCATACCCTTTATATAGGGCACGTCCTCCATGACCTTCATGCCTATTGCCGAACCCAAAAGCTGAGCCTCCGGTTTTTTCTCGCAACGGACCTCCACCACCCAGTCGGCTTTGCGGCCTTCGTCGGTGAGCAGGCCGAACTCCGGCACAAAACCGGCAATGGAGCCCATCAGCTCCAGCATACCGGAGTTGCGGTTGCAGCGGGCTCCCAGTACGGAGTTTGCATACACCACGGCGGAGGACTCGGCCCAGGAGAGCACATCCCCCTTGCCGGGCTTGTTGCCCATCTGATCCACATAGCAGGTGCAGCTGTAGGCGTCGTCGTCCACTATGCCCAGCTTGCGCATCTGTTCCTCATAGCGCTGCTGCTGGGTGTACATTATCTTGTTGAAAACTATGTTCTCCAAAAACGAGCTGGGCACGTTTTTGTCCAGGGGCCTGGGGTCGGCGGTAAACTTCTGCCCGGCGGTGAGCCCGGCGGAGATGAGCTGGTCGTACATGTCGTAGACCGGAGCCATGACCTTCAAGCCAAAGCTGATGACCGTGTGGCCGTATTTGCTTGTGACAGGTACCATGCGCTCAGCGCCGAAGGTCTCGCCGTACATCACCAGGGTCTTGACCACCTTGGCCATCACCTCTCCCTGGGCCCCGTCCAGCAGCGCCTGCTGCTCGGCTGTAAGATGCATATTATCACTGCCTTTCATACTTTAAAAATTTTGAGTGTCTAAATTCTATCATTTCCGGCGGTAAAAGTCAATGGAGCTGCCGGGAGCCCACTCCGGAAGAAATTTTTTTGAAATTCTCGGGGAAAATATTTCTGAAACCCTTGCAATCTGTACATAATTCTGATATTATATCAAGGCATTTCGCACGGGAGTGGACTTTCCCCCATGTGGTCCCGGTTTCGGGGCTTGGTGGAGGGGTTGAAACTCCCGGAGGAAAATAACAAAATTTGGAGGAAATCAAATGTCAGTAGTATCCATGAAGCAGCTGCTGGAAGCCGGTGTCCACTTCGGTCACCAGACCCGCCGC
>CALXGF010000190.1 GCA_944387735.1 uncultured Oscillospiraceae bacterium | reverse complement strand
GCAAGCGATATGAAGCTTGCTCCGACTTATTTTACCCGTGGCATGAAGGTTTTGTTAAATTTTAAAGCAGAAATTTTATACATCAGGCATAAAAGAGAAGGATGCCGTTAAGATGGACGCTGCATTGAAAGCAATGATAGTATGTGGAAACATAAATATGACAAACGAAGCTAAGAGCGAGGCTCATCAGTTTTTTGAATATGAGATTGATTTTTAGCAGGCATATTTTATGCCGTTAAGTATGATTTCCCGGCAGCTATCGGCTTTACAAGAAGCCCGCATTTGCGGCAAATTAAACTAATTAAAATATGAACGCAACATCTTAAATGTAAATCAGCCCTAAAGCCTGTGGCTTTGGGGCTGATTTACATAGAACAGCCTACTGGCTTTCGGCTTAAAGAAGGTATTGTAAAACCGCAGGAAATATTATAAAATACCAGGTATTAAACAACTACGGGAACAATTCGTGGAGATATTTATGGACAAGAGACTTGAGAGAATTTTGCCCAGGGTACAGAAGCCGGCCAGGTACACCGGAGGGGAATACAACCAGATAATCAAGGACAAGAGTAAGGTGGATCTGCGCCTGGCCTTCTGCTTTCCGGACACCTATGAGATAGGCATGTCAAACCTGGGCATGAGCATACTTTACCACACCATGAACAGCCTGGACTTTGTGTGGTGCGAGCGGGCCTTTGCCCCCTGGGGGGACATGTATGAGGAGATGAAAAAGGCGGGCATCCCCCTCTATGCCCTGGAGAGCGGGGATAGTCTGAAGGACTTTGACGTCCTGGCCTTTTCCATAGGTTATGAGATGGCCTACACCACGGTGCTGGACATGCTGGACATGGCGGGAGTGCCTCTCCGCCGGGAGGACAGAAAGGAGCTTCTGCCTCTGGTTTTTGCGGGCGGCTCTGCGGCGGTGAATGCCGAGCCTATCGCCGACTTCATGGACCTTTTCGTCATAGGCGAAGGGGAGGAGATGAATAACGAGCTGCTCACCCTTTTCCGCCAGGCCAAGCTGGAGGGCTGGAGCAAGGAGGATTTTCTTGTTAAGGCCGCCGGCATAGAGGGGGTCTACGTGCCCTCTCTTTACGATATTGACTACAAGACCGACGGCACTTTGGAGAGCATCAGACCCAGGGCCGGGGCGCCGGAGAAGGTGACAAAGCGCATAGTAGTGGATCTGGACAATGCTCCATTCCCTACGAATCCCATAGTACCGTCCACGGAAGTGGTCCATGACCGGGTTAACCTGGAGCTGTTCCGGGGCTGTGTCCGGGGCTGCCGCTTCTGCCAGGCTGGGCACATATACCGGCCTATCAGGGCCAAGAAGCCGGAGACCCTGATAAAGCAGGGGATTGAAACTCTGAAGAACACCGGCCACCAGGACGTGACTCTGCTGTCTCTCAGCACCAGCGATTACCGGCCCCTGGAACAGCTCTGCGACGGGCTGCTGGAATACTGCGAGAGCCGGAGCATTGGCCTGTCCCTGCCCTCACTTAGGGCCGACAACTTCTCCATGGAACTCATGGAAAAGCTTCAGAAGGTGAGAAAAAGCGGATTGACCTTTGCGGTGGAGGGGGGCAGCCAGCGGCTGCGGGACGCCATAAACAAGAACGTCACCCAAGAGGATCTGCTGAACACCTGCGCCATTGCCTTTGCCGGGGGCTGGAACAGCGTTAAACTCTATTACATGCTGGGTCTGCCCACGGAGACCGACGAGGACATTGTGGGTATTGCGGAGATGGCAAACCAGGTGCTCCACTGTTGGCGGGAAAACGCCAGGAATAAGAACAGGGGAGTGAAGATAACCATATCCACTTCCTGCTTTATACCCAAGCCCCACAGTCCCTTCCAGTGGGAGGAGCAGATAAGCAAGGAGGAGTATCTGCGCCGGGTGAACCTGCTGCGCTCCAGCATCACCGCCCGGAACGTCACCTACAACTGGCACGATGCGGAGACCAGCGTTATCGAGGCCGCCTTGTCCAGAGGCGACCGGCGCATGAGCTCCGTGATAGAGGAAGTCTGGAGGCAGGGCGGCAGGCTGGAAGCCTGGTCCGACTACTTCAGCTATGAGCGCTGGGAAGGGGCCTTCAGCAAGTGCGGCCTGGATATGGGCTTCTACGCTTCCAGGGAGCGCTCTGTAGATGAGCTGCTGCCCTGGGACATGATAGACGTGGGGGTGCGTAAGGCCCATCTCATCCATGAGCGGGAGCAGTGCTATGCCTCCAAGCTGTCCCCGGACTGCCGGAAGCAGTGCTCAGCCTGCGGCGCCGCCAGACTCATGAGGGGAGGAAAATGCGATGGATAAGCTGCGTCTGCGTTTCAAAAAGACCGGGAGGGCTGTATACATCTCCCATCTGGACCTGATGCAGACCATGCAGAGGGCCTTCTCCAGGGCGGGCTACGAGCTAAAATACTCCGAGGGCTTTAATCCCCATCCACAGATATCCATTGCTCTGCCTCTGTCCGTGGGAACCGCCAGCCTCTGCGAGATAATGGACTTCAAGCTCAAGGAGGAGGCGGACATCTCAGCCATCCCGGCCCGGCTAACCGCCGCCCTGCCTGAGGGTATAGAGGTCGCCGATTGCTATGAGCCCCGGCGCAAGGCCGCTGAGCTGAAGTACCTGAGAGTAGCCGGCGTCTTTGAGTACGATGAGCGGGATGGGGAGCAGATGGCTGCGGCCCTAAGGGACTTCTATTCCGCCGGAGAGATAGTCATTGCCAAAAAAACCAAGCGGGGTATGGGCGAGACGGATATAAAACCGGCCATCCGGGAGATAAGCTTTGAGGCAAAGGAGAAGTCCGCAGAACTGGAGGCGGTGATATCCGCCCAGGAGCCCACGCTGAACCCGGAACTGCTGGCCCAGGCCCTGAGACAGCTGGCGCCGGACCTGGCTCCCGACTTTGCAAAGTTTACCCGACTGGAGATCTATGACAAAAATATGGAGTTATTCAGATAAATTTCAAAAAAACCCTTGCAATAGGCGGATGATTATGGTATCATACCATGGCTGTCTCTAGTACACGGAGCAGCTTGAGAAAGGCGGTCCGCTGCCGTGGCTATTGCCCGCCGGCATGAACGTCTATATGAAGGAAGGATTAGATTATGGATCTGGTCAAAGTACTCAGCGAGAAGTACATGAAGAGCGAGCTTCCTGAGATGAACGTGGGCGATACCGTCCGTATTCAGGTTCTGGTCAAGGAAGGCAACCGTGAGCGCACCCAGGCTTTCGAGGGCACCATTATTGCCAAGAAGCATGGCGGCATCAACGAGACCATTACAGTCCGCCGCATCTCCTACGGCGTAGGCTGCGAGAAGGTCTTTCCCGTACATTCCCCCTCCATCGTCTCCGTCGCCACCGTCCGCAAGGGCAAGGTCCGCAGGGCCAAGCTCTACTACCTGCGTGACCGGGTGGGCAAGAAGGCAAAGGTCAAGGAGCGCATCTGAGTCAAAAAGTCAAACGGCACCCCAAAAGGGGCGCCGTTTACTTTTCTGTCCGGATTTTCCTGGGGGGCGGGTGCGTTAAGAGGAGTTCTCAGGCACAGAGAATTTGCAAATGCCGCCGGACTGTGTTAATATATGTGAAACATATTATAAACCGGTGATAAGGAGGCGGTATTAAAACAGAGATGAAACATGGAAAAAATGCAAAGCGGAGAAAAATGCCGCCGCCCTACAGGAATAGAGCCACTCTTATCGTGTACCTCATTTTGCGTGCCCTCATAATTTTTGCCCTTGTCCGGGCTGTGCTCAGAGGAGATTATGAGAGCGTGTTCCTCTGCGCCCTGTCTTTGGCGCTGCTGCTGATGCCCAGCATATTGCAGCGGAAGCTGGACATCACCCTGCCCAGCGCTATGGAGATAATCATTCTCCTGTTCATATTTGCCGCCGAGATATTGGGGGAGCTGGCCAGCTTCTATGTCCGGGTCCCCAACTGGGACACTATGCTCCACACGGTGAACGGCTTCCTATGCGCCGCCATAGGTTTTGCCCTGGTGGACATGCTAAATCGCAACGAGCGTTTTTCCTTTGAACTGTCACCGGTGTATCTGGCCATAGTGGCCTTTTGCTTCTCCATGACAGTGGGGGTGCTTTGGGAGTTTTTTGAGTTTGCCGCCGACCGTTTCATCGGCCTGGATATGCAGAAGGACACGGTGGTCAAAGCCATAGGCTCCGTGGCGCTGGACCCCAGCATGAGCAACAAGGTGATACATATTAAAGATATTTCCGATGTGGTCATCGTCCACTCCGACGGAAGCTGCCAGGCTCTTGGCTTGGGGGGCTATCTGGACATAGGATTATACGACACTATGAAAGACCTCTTTGTGAACTTTATCGGAGCGGTGGTATTCTCCTTTATCGGCTATTTCTATGTGAAGCATCAGGGGAAGGGTAAGCTGGCCTCCAGCTTTATCCCTAAGGTGAACATGGAGAGCGAGGATGAGGGGACGGCAGAAGAGGACTTGTGTAAAGCAGAATAATAAGTATGACCCTGGGCCAAAGCCCAGGGTCATACTTTTACAGCTTAGTTTTAGCTCAGTTCTTTTCCATCAGCTCACGGCATACATCTCCCAGGATTTTAATGCCTTTTTCAATGACTTCGTTGCTGCTGTTGGAATAGTTAATGCGGAAGGTGCGGACGTTCCGCTTATATTCATAGAAGGGGTCGCCGGGGCAGATGGCCACGCCTTTGGCCAAGGCAGCCCTGTAAAGTTCCAAGGCGGTAATGCCTTCTGGCAAGGTGGCCCAGAGGAACATGCCGCCCTGGGTGGGAGTGAATTCCACGCCCTCAGGCAGATACTTTCTCATGCAGTCCATCATGTACTGGGCTTTCTGGCGATACAGTTCCTTGGTCTCGTCTATGTGCTTATCAATGTCGTTATCCGCCAGGTACTGGGCCAGCACCATCTGGCAGAAGATGTTGGTATGCAGGTCGGCGGTGGCCTTGTAGTTGAGGAGCTTCTCCCGCAGCTCGTCGTTGCGGCAGCAAATCCAGCCTATACGCATACCGGGGGCCACTATCTTGGAGAAGGTGCCCAGCATGCAGCACTGATCTCCCAGGGCTGCGCCAAAGCTCTCGTTGGACTTGCCCTCAAATCGCAGCTCGCTATAAGGATTGTCCTCCAGTACCAGCAGGTTGGTTCCCTTAAGAATCTCTGCCACCCTGTCATGGACTTCTTTTGAATAGGTCAGGCCGGTGGGATTCTGGAAGTTGGGGATGAGGTAAATGAGCTTGGCATTGGGGTGCTCCTTAACGGTTTTCTCCAACTCGTCGCAGCCTATGCCGTCGCTGTTCATGGTGACGGTGAGAATCTTGGGACTGTACATATGGAAGGACTGGAGAGCCACCAGGTAGGTGGGGTCCTCAACTATCATCTCATCGCCGGCATCCAGCATGGCGGCGCCCACCATGGCCAGAGCCTGCTGGGAGCCGTTGGTTATGATAATGTCCTCAGCCTTCACTCCGTATACGCCCATAGTCTCATAGCGTTTTGCCACCCACTCCCTCAGGGCGGGGTAGCCTGGAGTGGAGCTGTATTGCAGAGCAATGGCCCCCTTGTCTTCCAGCACCTTCTTTGTGGCGGCTTCCATCTCCGCTATGGGGAAGGACACGGGGTTAGGCAGACCGCCGGCAAAGGATATTATGTCAGGGGAGGCGGCGGCAGACAGTATGCTGTTGGTAAACTCGCCCTGGAAATCCGGTTTTGTAATAATACTTGACATTTTAAACTTCATTACTGATGGCTCCTTTCGTTTTCAGGGAAGTTTTTGAAAAACACTTTTGCACCTTCCCTTGCTAATGAGATACAGTATATACCAAAGGACTGAATATGTAAAACAAAATTTTTAAAATAAGTGGAAAAAGGGGAATAAATATCCAGGACTATAATCATTTCTTGAAAGTTAACAATAATGTGATGGAATCCTGCCGCTTCTTAGTGTAAAATCAACATATAAGCAGCTCAAAATAGAAAGGGAAAAACATGAAGAAGATATCCGTTACCGCAGCCCTCATTCTTGTACTGTTACTTACGGCTGTATGCGTCAATGAAATAAGGGATAGGACGGGGGCTGCCGCCGATGACAGTGTGCAGGTCCTGGGAGCAGTGACCGTATACCGGGGGGAGAAAAGTCAGGACGGGGATCTGCTGGGAACAGCCCAAGCAGAGAGCCTGATTGTTAGGGACAAGCCCATGGCTCTGGAGGCGGCGTTGTTTCTGGGACGTAATAAGGAGGTGGCTCAGGAGATGCTCATGCGCCAGGATATGGCGGGGCGCCTCATAATACCCTCCGCAGGGATAGACGTGGCTCTATTCATTGACGGACAGGGGGAAGATGTTGCCCAAATGCGCCAGGAAATATGCGACAGGGAGGACTCTGCCTCCTTCTTTACCGACGGCCTGGGCATGCTCATAGCCGACCATAATAACCAAGCCTTTTCCTCTCTGGGCCGGGTGCAGACTGGGGATAAGGCCGTAGTGCTCCGCGGCCACAGCATAGTTACCCTTCAATGCGAGCTCATTGCAGACGGAAATAATTACGGGAAGGGAATTCTGGATGCAGACGGCTACTATTTCACATCCTATGAGGACTATATCTGCTATACCTGTAAGGAGAATTGGAACAATGTGCTGGTGGTTGGCTTCAGAGTGCTTGATGAGGACTATGTAATATAGGGCTACATAATGTTAGATACATAATATAAATTACATAATGGAATTAACATAATATATATTACATAACTTCATTAACATAAATAAGATAACGTAATATTATTAACATAATTTAATTTCCATAAAATAAATAACATAAAAATATTTACATAATATAAGATTCATAATATCATTTACATAAAAAAGCTCGCCGAAAAATTGGAAAAAACAGTATTGTAATTTTCATGCATATGCGCTACAATATGCCCGACAATTTAATAATGGGAGAAGAAGTTATTTTGTTGTAACGCCGCACTCTATGCGACGGAAGGAGAATGGCAATGAAAAAGCGTATTCTTGCAGTTTTCCTGGCTACGGCGGTAATGGCGGGCTTACTCTGCGGCTGCGGAGAGGCTACGACTCAGAGCCCCGTAACCAGCGACGAAACCACAGATTCTTCCCGGGCGGACCAGGCTAACGAGATTAGCGTAGGTATCGCCCAGGACCTGGATGACAGTCTTGACCCGAATCTCATGACGGCAGCAGGAACCAGAGAGGTCATGTTCAACGTCTTTGAAGGGCTGGTAAAGCCCAATTCCGACGGGGATTACGTATGCGCAGTCGCCTCCGACTATTCAATATCCGAGGACGGACTGGCGTATACTTTCACGCTCAGGGACGGTGTGGTGTTTCACAACGGCCAGAGCTGCACGGCGGAGGACGTTATTTACTCTTTTGAAACCTGCGCCGCTACCTCGGTGACCTCCGCCGTGGTGACGGCGCTTTCCGCTATTACGGATATAAGCGCTCAGGATAATGTCATCACCATCACGCTGTCCGCACCCAACCCGGACTTTATCAGCTATGTGTCCGGCGTGTACATCATCCCCAAGGACTACACGGATCAGGCCACGGCTCCGGTGGGCACCGGACCGTTCCGCTTTGTGTCCCGCAGCGTACAGGAGAACTTTATCCTGGAGCGCAACGAGGATTACTACGGCGAAGGGGCGAAGCTGGACAAAGTCACCTACAAGATATATGAGGACAACAACGCCCTGTTCACCGCCCTCAACAGCGGTGCTCTGGACCTGGTGGCCCATCTGACCATCGACCAGGTGAACAATCTCTCCAACGGCTACAATGTGCTGGAGGGGACCATGAACCTGGTACAGGCCCTGTATCTCAACAATGCCGTGGCGCCCTTTGATAACGAGCTGGTGCGCCAGGCCCTGTGCTATGCGGTGGATGTGGACTCCCTGCTCTCCCTCACTGCCGATGGCCACGGCACAAAGCTTGGCTCCTCCATGTATCCAGCCTTCGGAAAGTACTTTGACCCGGCCCTGGCCGAAGCCTATCCCTATGACGTGGAGAAGGCAAAGGAGCTGCTTAAAGAGGCCGGCTATGAGAATGGCTTCAGCTTCACAATTACCGTGCCCAGCAACTATCAGCCCCATGTGGATAC
>CALXGF010000189.1 GCA_944387735.1 uncultured Oscillospiraceae bacterium | reverse complement strand
CCGCCGCTTATATTCACGGAGCCGCCCAGCTCCTTGTCGGCATTCAGCCCGTCCCTCTGGGAGACGATATTCACCTCACCGCCGGTGATGTTGATATCCTTTATGGAGCTGATGCCCTGGTCCTGGGAGTTGATGCTCAGGGTCCCCCCGGTAATATTCACCGAGCCCTTGCCCTCTTTCTCGGCGTCGTCGGTCTTTAAGCCGTCGTTGCCGCAGAAGATGCTCAGCCGGCCGCCTTTGATGTCCACGGACTCGTTGCCCTTGATGCCGTGGTTCACGGCGCTTATCTCCAGCGTGCCGCCGTTTATATCCACGTCGTTTTTGCAGCCTATACCGTTATTTATATTCCCCTCTATTATAAGAGCGCCGGGTCCCATGAATTCCAGGTCGTCCTCCCCGTAGACGGCGGCCCCGCTGGCCTCCGTCAGAAGCAGATTATCCGTCCTGGCGGCGCCGGAGCTGAGATCGCTGGGGGCCGTGTCCTTCACGTAGATCCGGGTCTTTTCCGCCCGCTCCACATACAAAGCGGCGTCGCTCTCACAGTGGATGCTCACGGCGTCCAGGATGATGTCCACATCCTGCTTGGTCTCCCCGGTGTCCACCAGTATCCGGCCATCCTCCAGGCTGCCCCGGAGGAAGAAGCTGCCCCCGGCGCTGATGCTGAGGGTGCCGTTTTCAAAGCTTGCTCCGGGGCCGTCTATCTCCGCAGAGCCGTTCTCCAGACTTATCACGGTGGCGGCGGACTCCAACTGCTCCAGCTCGCTGAGCTCCTGCCCGGCAGGAGACCCCTCGCCGCTGCACCCGGCCAGGCTCAGGCTCAGGGCCAGCAGCAGGGCGAGGACGGCTGCTTTTTTCATATCATCTCCACCTCTTTCTCCCGGCCGCAGATGACGGTGAGGTTGCCGTTGCGGCAGCGTATCTCGTCCAGGAAGGCTTTGCTTATCCCCGCCTCCTTCAGCCGCACCTCGTAGCACAGCTCGTAGAGGGTGCCCATGTTGCTGGTCTTTACCCGCAGCAGCTCGTGGCTGAGAGTGTACTTTTCAAAAAGGTCGTCAAAAAGGGTCTCATAGTCCAAATTCTCCGGAATGGTTATCTTCAGCTGACGGACTGCCCGGCTGCCCTCCCCGAAGCGGAGCTTGCCCAGGATGAGCGCCGCAGAGCCCATAATCACGAAGAAAAGCACCGCCAGGCCCACATAGCCCATGCCGCAGGCCAGGCCCAGGGACACGGACATGAAAAGGCCGGTTATCTCCCTGGCCGTGCCGGGGACGCTGCGAAAGCGCACCAGGGCAAAGGTGCCCGCCACCGCCAGGCCCGCCCCCACATTGCCGTTGACCAGCATGATGACCACCGCCACCACCGGGGGCAGCAGGGCCAGGGATATGGTTAGAGACCCGGTATGGTAGCTGAAGGCGGTGAACACCAGGGCCGTAAGCAGCCCCAGAGCAAGGGCCGTCAGAACGCATATCAAAAAGCTGGGGATGGTGACCACCCCGTTTATCACGCTGTCCGTTATCAGTTGGTTAAGCAATTACCATCACTCCGTCAAAGTATTTTTCTATCAGTTCGTTTTTATAGCACTGGCCGTATTTGGAAAAGCTCCTGGGAAATATCTCCAGGCTGCTCAAAAGCTCCGCCAGCCACAGAGGGGCGGACTCCGGCATCTTTATCTCCATGAGCACCTGGCCCTCCTCCAGAAGCTCCCGGCCAAAGTCCCCGGCGGTGAGGCTCAGCTGAGTGTCCCGCCAGCGGATGGAGCTGTCAAAGGTCAGGCGCAGCCCCGGCTCCTCCCGGCCCACATAGGCCCGGCGGTCGCAGGCAATGAGCACCTTTGGCTGCACCTGGTTGGTCTTCAAAAACCAGTCTATTTCCCGGCTTATCTGGTCCGTGGCCCGGCCGGCCCCACGGCCGGACAGGTATTCCTCCGCCTCGCGCTCCGTCATCTGCACCCGTCGCTTATAGACTATGCCCTTGTATTTCTTCTTCAGTTCCACAAAGACCTGGTCCTCGGCGCCGGGCACATTGTAGCTGCGCAGGCGCAGCTTCTCCTTATACACCGGCTGCTCGATGGAGCTGCGTATCAGGCGAAAGTCGTCCCAGTCGTAATAGAGGCTCAGCACCGTGCTTTCAAAAAAGCGGTCCGGCTCCAGCCGCCCCTCCAGCCTCCGCCACAGCTGCCCGTATTTTTCCCCGGACAAGAGATATTTTTTTTCATAGCGTTTGAAGCTGAGCTGTGTTTCCTTCATTGCTGCCTGTCTATCTCTCCGAAATAATATTCTCTCTCCTCCGGGCTCAGTTCAAAGAGCTCGCAGAGATTGTCTATATTCAGCTGCTGCCAGTCATAGTCGATAAGCACGGCCTTCAGCTGCTCCACCGACCACTCCCAGTCCGCCGCCGTTCCCCCGAAGCGGGCGTAGTCCCGCTCCACCTCCGGGGCGACTACGGCGCAGAGCCGGTCTATCTCCGCCATCACGTTCTCCACCGTCAGGACGCTGCCCATCAGCTCCGCCGCACGGCTGAGGAAGCGGTCCTTGAACTCCTCATTGTCCATAAGGGGCACCATGAAGGCGGCAAACTGACGGTTCTGCTGGGCGTACTCGCTCATTACGTTCATGAACACGCTGGCCGGGGTGGAGAAGCTGGCGTCCAGATCATAGAACATCAGCCGCCATTTCCCGTCGTTTTCCGTGGAGCGGCAGTAGCGCACATTGCCGGAAGTCAGGTCTGTGTTGGCGCAGTAGCCCTCCAGTATCAGCCAGTCGATGACGCTGTCTATATCGAACATGTTGCAGAAATGCCGGTAATTCTCTTCCAGGCTCATGTCGTTGAAGCGGCAGAACTCCACCACCTCATGAAAAAAGTCCGAGCTCTGGGAGACATTGGCCTCCAGCACCTCCACGCTGTCCCGGCTCACCCCGGCTATGCCCGCATAGAGCTGCTCGTTGGCCTTCTCCTTCAGGGAGTAGATGCCGGAATACTCGCCGTTTATGTACAGTATGCAGTAGATGCTGCGCTGGTTTATAACCTTGTCCGTGGCCTGGGCGCAGAGCTCCTGGCACAGCTCGTTCCTTATAATGGATATGGGAAAGTCCTGGCCGGAGCGCAGCAGAAGATTGGTAAACTCCGTCACCCCGCCGCCGTATATGTCGTAGTCCAGCACGCTCTGGCCGTAGGCCCCTCTAAAGCGCACCGACATGTTCTTTTTCGGCAGCACCAGACTGGTCTCCCCGTGCATGGACACGCCGCAGGCTATGGTGAAGCCGCCCTCCTCCTCGTAGAGAGAAAGGCTGGCCGGCAGCTCCAGGCCCTTCTGCTTGGCGTTATACATGGTGTCAAACTCTGCGGGGCTGTCCGTCAGCAGGCTCAGCACCGGCAGGCTGTGGTTCTCGTTTATTATAAAGCTGAGGCTCAGACTGCGGCTGGGCAGGGCCCCCTCTTCAAAGTTCGCCGCTCTTATCACCGTGGTCCTGTCGATGTATATGGGGCCGGTATACTCCGGGCTCTCCGCCGTGGGGGCCGAGCCGTCCAGGGTGTAGCGGATGCTCCCTGAGGCGCTGAGCTCCACATACATGCCGTCTATATCGTTATAGACCCCGTCCGCCGTCAGGCTCAGAGGCTTTTCCGCCACCCGGCGCTCCCCGCCGTAGTTCTCCCCGCCGGGGCTGGGACTGGAGAAATAAAACCAGCCCCCCTCCCCGCTGATGCGGCCATAGCTGCCCAGATAGGGGATGTCCTTCAATGAGACGCAGTCCAACAGCGCACCGGCCTCCGAGGCCAGATACAACTGCTCATTTTCCGAGTTCAGCTCAAAGCCGGCGGCGTAATAGCCCTCCGGCAGAGTCTCGGAAGTACAGTAGAGCAGGATGAATTCTCCCGGCCCCAGCTCCACTTCCGGCAGGCGGTACTTGAGATAGTTGTCCCTGTCGTCGGAAAGGTAATAGTCGGACAAAACTATGGTGTCGCCGCTGTTGTTCTTAAGCTCCACCCAGTCGTAATACTCCTTGTTCACCGGCGCAGCGTTCAGGTTATAGACCTGGGCCTCATTTATAATAAGGGGACTTTCGCAGCTCAGGCTCTGCTGGAAGCTCTCCCAGCCCTCCGCCGTGTTCTCGAAGCCCGGCGTGGGGTACAGGCTCTTTTCATAGCTGTCCCCCTCCCCCAAGACCATGGCCACGTCTCCGTCACAGTCCCCGCAGAGAGCGGAGGAGCAGAGGTAGCCGTACTCATTTCTCAGGTATACCCCCTCGTCCCCGGAGAGGCTGAAATCCGTGTGCAGCTCGGCCCCCTGCCGGTCCTTCCCGGAGGCGAAGATAACCATACGCTGCCCCGGCTGGAGGCTAAGCTCCGGCAGGGTCCAGCCCAGCCTGTTCTCCCGGTCGGAGAGGCTCCAGCCGGAGATGTCCACCGCTTCCTCGCTGCGGTTCCACAGCTCTATCCAGTCGGAAAAGTCCCCGTCCTCGTCCCGGAGAGTGGTCCGGTTCTTCTCCATAAATTCGCTTATCACTACCTGGCCCGCTCCCCGGCTCAGCTCCTCCGGACCGGGGGTGGCCGTAGCTGCGGCAGAGGGGGCCGGCAGCTCCGGCTCGGCCTTGCCGCCCCACAGCAGCGCCGCCGCCAGAGCTATTATGATCACCGCAGCCGCCGTGGCGGCAAGGGCTATTCCTGTTTTCTTGTTCATGCTTGCTCCTGTGTGCAAAAATACATTGTATTATACCTCGTTTTCCGGCTTAAGTCAATGAGCCCAGGGCCGCCGTACCGGGATTTCAGGCTCTCCCGTATTTCCGTGACCCGGCTCATGAGAAACCCCCTCCCAGAAAAAAAGTAAAAAACTCTTGACAGTTTTTTCTTTCTGTTGTATGCTGACTGTGTCAAAAGTTTTTTACATATTCGGATTTGCCAAAGGAGGACGCCATGTTTTTGACGACACTGTTTATTTTGTGGCTCTGCGTTATGATAGTTCTGGACATCGCCATGCTGGTGTCCCTGCTCCGGCAGGGGGACGAGCGAAGGCAGCTGGTGGTATGGAAGGCCAGCACCTGCACCCTAATGGGTCTGGTGGGCATGCTGGTCATCGAAATTATAAAGGGCTTTGTCACCGGCAGCGTGGACATGATAAATCCCTTTGTCCATCTCACCGTGGCGGCCACTCTGTACTTTGGCTTCAGTCTCTATTTCAAGAGGAAGCTGGGGGGCTGAGATGGAAAACGGCATAAGAGAGAGGCGAAAGGAGCTGGGTCTCTCCCAGGAGGAGCTGGCAAAGCGCTGCGGCGTCACCCGCCAGACGGTGAACGCCATAGAGAACAACAAGTATGACCCTACCCTGGCCCTGGCCTTTGCCCTGGCCAGAGAGCTGGGGCTGAGTGTAGACGAGCTTTTCAGCTTGTCGAAGAAGGCATAGCCTTCTTCGACAAAAGGGATTGCACTTCGCTGCGTCGCTGCAAACTCCATATACTTCGCAGCGGCGGCAGCCCACAAGGGCAACCGCCACTTCTCATCCATTCCGTTGCATCTCCTTCCCGAATCAAACCCGCCTTCGCTGGGCTTTGATTCGGATAATTGTGTGAGAAGTGTTTTCTGCGACGCACATGTCGCCGCAGAAAACGATTGAAATTATTTTTTCGCTTCGGCGAAAAAACTCTGCGAGGCTTTTTTACAGTCTGAGGCCGGGATTTTCCCGGCTCTTTGTTTTGAAAAAGCCTATTGTTGATAAAGCCGCCGGTGACTGATATAATAAAATGGATGAATTATGTGTACGGACCTTAAGGTCCAGGGAGGTAGACCATGAAGAAAATTTTAATGCTGGGCACCGGGGGCACCATAGCCTCGGAGATGACGCCGGAGGGCCTTACGCCGGAGCTGCGCCCGGCTCAGCTGCTCAGCTATGTCCCCGCCATAAAGGATTTGTGCCACGTGGACTGTCTCTCCCTTTTCAACATTGACTCCACCAACATCACTCCCCGGCACTGGTGCGCCATCTCCAGGGCCCTGGAGCTCAACTACAAGCTCTACGACGGCTTCGTCATCAGCCACGGTACCGACACCATGGCCTACACCGCCGCCGCTCTCAGCTATATGGTCCAGGATGCGGACAAGCCCATAATTATGACCGGGGCACAAAAGCCCATCAATTACGACTCCACCGACTCCAAGCTGAACCTTACCGACGCCTTCGTCTGCGCCTGCTCCGATGAGCTGGCCGGGGTGGACATCGTGTTCAGCGGCCGGGTCATCCTGGGCACCCGGGCCAGAAAGACCTGCTCCAAAAGCTTTGCCGCCTTCTCCAGCATCAACTACCCGGACCTGGCCATACTCCAGGATCACCGGCTCATGTGCTACATCTCCCCCCGCTACCGCCGCAAGCCCCGCTTTTTCCATGAGCTGGAGGAAAAGGTGGCCCTGGTGAAGATGGTCCCCGGCGCCGACCCGGAGCTGCTGGATTTCCTCCTCAGCCGGAACAAGGCCCTCATCATCGAGTGCTTCGTCGTGGGGGGGCTGCCCTCCTATGAGGACAGCCGCCTCCTGGAGCTGGTGGAGCGGCATACCGCCCAGGGCAAGTTCATCGTGGCCACCACCCAGGTGCAGAACGAGGGCTCCGACCTCTCCGTCTACTCCGTGGGCCACAGCCTGAAGGGCAATCCCTATGTGCTGGAGGGCTTCGATATGACCACCGAGGCGGTCTACGCCAAGATGATGTGGATACTGGCCCAGACCGGGGACGTGGAGGAAGTGAACCGCCTGTTCTACACTCCCGTGGCCCACGATATTCTCCACAGAGGTTAAAGCATGGAAACCGTTATAGTTATAGGCGGCGGGGCCTCCGGCCTCATGGCCGCCATCACCGCAGCAGAGGACAAGAGCCGCCGGGTAATCCTCCTGGAGCGGCAGCAGCGCATAGGCCGCAAGCTCCTGGCCACCGGCAACGGCCGCTGCAATCTCACAAACACCGGGGCCTCCCTTGAAAATTACCACGGGGAGCAGGAGGGCTTTGCCGCCCCCGCTCTGGAAAAGTTCGGCCCCGCCCAGGCCCTGGACTTCTTCCACGGTCTGGGTCTGCTCACCGTCGCCGAACAGGGCGGGAGGGTCTATCCCCTCTCCGACTCCGCCAACAGCGTGTTGGACCTGCTGCGCTTCGCCCTGGACAGGGCCGGGGTGGAGCTGCGCTGCGCCTGTCCTGCCAGAGCAATAGAACGGCGTAGCAATGGCTACGCCGTGGTCACCGACACGGAAAGACTGGAGGCGGACTATGTGATAGTGGCTTGCGGCGGCGCCGCCGGGGCAAAGCTGGGGGGAGTAATGGACGGCTACCAGCTTTTAAATCCCCTGGGCCATAAGCGCACCGCCCTGCGCCCGGCCCTGGTTCAGCTGCTCACCGCTCCCGAATACCCAAGAGCTCTGAAGGGTATCCGGGCCGACGGGGAGCTGAAGCTCCGGGCCGGGGGCCAGGTCCTGTGCCGGAGTCTGGGAGAGATACAGTTTACGGAAAATGGGGTCTCCGGCCCGGCGGCCTTTGACATTTCCCGCACCGCCGCCCAGATCGGGGAGGGCGGAGAGCTGTCTATGAACTTCTTCCGCAGCCTCAGCCCGGAGGAGCTTATGACGCTGCTGCGCCGCCGTTGTGAGACCTTCCCGGAGCTGCCCGCCTCCGAGCTTTTCACCGGCATGCTCCATAACCGCCTGGGCCGGATGCTGGTGAAATACGCCGCCATCCCTCAGGAGCTGACTATAGGGCGGCTGGAGAAGGCCCGGCTGGAAAAGGCGGCCGGGGCCGCTCTGGATTTCAGACTGAAGCTTCTGGGCGCCGAGGGCTTCGACAAGGCCCAGGTCACCGCCGGGGGCATAAAGACCACCGGCTTCAACCCGGAGACTCTGGAGAGCTGGTTCATGCCCGGCCTTTTCGTCTGCGGGGAGCTTTTGGATGTGGACGGAGACTGCGGAGGCTACAACCTCCAGTGGGCCTGGAGCAGCGGCCGTCTGGCGGGGAGGCTGGGGAGATGATACTCATACGTTCTCTGCGTCTGGAGGCGGGGGAGGACGTCTCCGCCCTGGGTCCCCGTGCCGCCAAGGCTCTGGGCTGCCCCGCCGGGGAGATAAGGGAGCTGAAGCTGGTGAAACGCTCCCTGGACGCCAGAAAGAAAAACGACATACACTACGTCTGTTCCGTGGCGGCGAGCCTGCCCGGAGAGGAGAAATATCTGGCCCGGAACAAGGCCCTGAGCCTCTACCGGCCCCCTGCGCTGGAGCTGCCTTCGGTGGAGCCGGGCAGCCCCCCGGTGGTGGTGGGCTTCGGCCCGGCGGGGATGTTTGCCGCCCTGGCCCTGGCCAGAGCCGGGGCCAGGCCCATGGTCCTGGAGCGGGGTCAGCCGGTGGAGCAGCGGCAGCTGGACGTGGAGGCTTTCCGTCAGGGCGCCCCCCTGAACACCGAGAGCAACGTCCAGTTCGGTGAGGGGGGCGCCGGCACCTTCTCCGACGGGAAGCTGAACACCGGCACTCACGACCCCCGGATGAGCTGGGTGCTCCGGGAATTTTATCGCCACGGCGCCCCGGAGAGCGTCACTTACGACGCAAAGCCCCATGTGGGCACCGACATCCTGGTGGACGTGGTCAGAAACATCCGCCGGGAGATTCTGGAGCTGGGGGGAGAGATACGCTTCGGCTCCCGCCTGGAAAAGCTGCTTATTCAGGATGGCCGCCTCAGCGGCATAGAATACAGCTGCGGCGGTAAGACGGAAAGTCTTGCCTGCTCCCGGCTCATTCTGGCCATAGGCCACTCCGCCAGGGACAGCTTTGAAAAGCTCCTGGCCCAGGGCCTGCCCATGGAGCCTAAGCCCTTTTCCATGGGCGTGCGCATAGAGCACCTGCAAAAAGATATCGACCTGGCCCAGTACGGCCGGGTGCGGGGCAAGCTGCCCCCGGCATCCTATAGCCTCAACGTCCACCTCCCCGACGGCAGCAGCGCCTATACCTTCTGCATGTGTCCCGGAGGCCGGGTCTTTGCCGCCGCCTCGGAGGAGGGGGGCGTGGTGACCAACGGCATGAGCTACTCAAAGCGGGACGGGGAAAACGCCAATTCAGCCCTGCTGGTGACCCTCCGGCCGGAGGATTTCCCTTCGGAGCACATCCTCTCCGGCATGTATTGGCAGAGGGAGATAGAGCGCCGGGCCTATGAATATAGCGGCGGGTACCGGGCTCCCGCCCAGTTGGTTGGGGATTTCCTCTCCGGACAGCCCAGCTCCGGGCCGGGGAAGGTGAAGCCCAGCTATGAACCGGGAGTATACTGGGGAGACCTCCGCCGGGTGCTTCCGGGGAGGATCTGCTCCGTGCTCTCCGCCGCCCTGCCGGAGCTGGGAAAAAAGCTCCGGGGCTTTGACGACAGTCAGGCGGTGCTCACCGCCCCGGAGACCCGCTCCTCCTCTCCCGTGCGCATAGTCAGGGGCAAGGACCTTCAAAGCTCTGTGCGGGGCCTTTACCCCTGCGGCGAGGGGGCGGGCTACGCCGGAGGCATCACCTCCGCCGCCGTGGACGGTCTGCGCTGCGCCCAGGCGATTTTACAGGATATGACAAAAAACGACTGAAATCCCCTTTTTCCGTCTTGCCAAGGCGGGGCTTTTGCGCTAGAATCGAGGCGACTATTCTTTTTGGAGGATTCAGCATGGAACTTTTGCAGCAGCGCATACTCTCCGACGGCAAGGTACTGCCCGGCGGGATACTGAAAGTGGACGGCTTCCTCAACCACCAGATAGACCCCGCCCTCCTCTATGAAATGGCTCAGGAGCTTAAACGGCTCTACGCCGGGGAAAAGGTCACCAAGGTGCTGACCATCGAGGCTTCCGGCATCGCCATCGCCGCTCTGGTGGGCTATGTCTTCGGCTGCCCCCTGGTCTTTGCCAAAAAGAGCAAGAGCAAAAATATCTCCCCCAATGTGTACTCCGTGGAGGTGGAGTCCTTCACCCACGGCAACACCAACACCGTGGTGGTCTCCAAGGAATACCTGAAAAAGGAGGACCGGGTGCTGATAATCGACGACTTCCTGGCCACCGGCGCCGCCCTGGTAGGGCTGAAGGAGCTGGTGGAGCAGGCCGGGGCCACCCTGGTGGGCGCCGGCATCGCCATTGAAAAGGTCTTTCAGGGCGGCGGGGAAAAGCTCCGCTCCCAGGGCCTGCGTATAGAATCCCTGGCCCGCATCGCCTCTATGAGCGATGACAGCCTGAGCTTCTGCTGAGTTGCTCCTTGGTAATTATCCACAATTTCTTGCGGCGAAAAATGTCAAATTAGTACAGGAGCTACACTTGACTTTTTTCGCCGCTGCTGTTAGTCTAATATCGTAAAGTTAATAAGAGAGTTTTCGATATATAACAAATGATATGGATTTGAAGTTTCTACCCGGACGCCGTAAATGACCGGACTATCGAATGCTTTTCCCGGGACGGGTCTTCCGCCCCGTTTTGGATATTGCATTGGTACCGAATATCTCATTCGCGCCAATGCATCTTTGTTTTTTTGCCTGTAAATTTCCGGCAGCCCGCTTCTTTATGGTCAATCCCGCCTGTGCGGTTTTGATAAAAATTTTTTCTGAGGAGATCAACTAATGAAAAAGATCATTGCTCTGCTGATGGCTCTGTGCATGGTTTTTGCTCTCTGCGCCTGCGGCCAGTCTGAGGCCCCTGCCGAGGCTCCCGCTGAGGACGCCGCCGAAGCTCCCGCTGAGGACGCCGCCGAAGCCCCTGCTGAGGAGAACGCCCTGGCCGATCTTTTTTTTTTTAATGATACGGCGACCACCGAGATCTACACTTACG
>CALXGF010000188.1 GCA_944387735.1 uncultured Oscillospiraceae bacterium | reverse complement strand
CGGCCCTTGGGGCGGCTGATGCCGAACTGCTCCAGCAGGGCGTCGAAGCGGGCCCTGTCCTCCGCCAGGTCTATGCCGTCGGCGGAGGTGCCCAGGATCTTCACTCCCAGGCTGTCCAGATACTTGGTGAGCTTTATGGCCGTCTGGCCGCCGAAGGCCACCACCACGCCTATGGGCTTTTCCACCCGCAGGATGTTCCCCACATCTTCCGGGCAGAGGGGTTCAAAATAGAGGCGGTGGGCGGTGTCGTAGTCGGTGGAGACGGTTTCCGGGTTGTTGTTGACTATCACCACGTCATAGCCCAGCTCCCGGAGGGTCCACACACAGTGGACGCTGCTGTAGTCGAATTCTATGCCCTGGCCTATGCGGATGGGGCCGGAGCCAAGCACCATGACCACGCTCTTGCCGCTGCGGGGGAAGTTGGATGACTCGCAGTATTCGTCAAAGCTGGAGTAGAAATAGGGTGTCTCGGCGTCGAATTCTGCGCCGCAGGTGTCCACCATCTGGTCGCTCCTGGCCATGCCCGGCATCTCCTCCATGCCGGTGATGCGGCAGAAAGCGGCGTCGGGATAACCAAGCCACTTGGCCCTTTTGTATTCCTCCATGCTCAGGGCTTTTCCCTCAATGGACTGCTCAAAGGCGGCAAGGCCCGCCAGCTTGTGGATAAACCACCTGTCTATACGGGTGATGGAATGTATCTCCTCCACGGAGACGCCTTGCTTCAGAGCCTCAAATATGGTAAAGAGCCGGTGGTCGTTCTGCTCGTGGAGCCGCTGGGTGACAGGAGCGTCATGAAGAGGCGGGGCGTTGAGAGTGTCCAGCCCTATCTCCGCCCCACGGACGGCTTTCATCAGGGCCATCTCAAAATTGGGGGCTATGGCCATGACCTCGCCGGTGGCCTTCATCTGAGTGCCCAGCTCACGGCTGGAGCCGGGGAACTTGTCGAAGGGCCACTTGGGCAGCTTCACCACCACATAGTCCAGGGTAGGCTCGAAGCAGGCGCAGGTCTTGCCGGTTATTTCGTTTTTTATCTCGTCCAGGGTATAGCCCAGAGCTATGCGGGTGCTTATCTTGGCTATGGGGTAGCCGGTGGCCTTGGAAGCCAAGGCCGAGGAACGGGATACACGGGGGTTCACCTCGATGACGGCGTATTCAAAGGAATCCGGGTTCAGGGCAAACTGGCAGTTGCAGCCGCCCACGATACCCAATTTGGATATTATATCCAGGGAGGCGGAGCGGAGCATCTGGTATTCCTTGTCCGCCAGAGTCAGAGCCGGGGCCACCACTATGGAGTCCCCGGTGTGTATGCCCACCGGGTCAAAGTTCTCCATGGAGCAGACCGCCACGGCGTTGCCGGCGGCGTCCCGCAATGTCTCAAATTCTATCTCCTTCCAGCCGGATATGCAGCGTTCCACCAGTATCTGATGGATGGGGGACTGATCCAGACCGCCCTTGGCTATGATGCGCAGCTCCTCCTCGTTGGATGCTATGCCGCCGCCGGTGCCGCCCAGAGTGAAAGCGGGGCGGACGATGACCGGGTAGCCTATCTGGGAGGCTATCTTCAAAGCGCTGTCCAGATCTTCCGCCGTGGCGGAGGGTATGACGGGCTGACCCATCTCCTGGAGGGTGCGGCGGAAGAGTTCCCGGTCCTCGGCCCGGTCTATGGCCTCAATGTCCGAACCCAGCAGCCGCACGCCGAAGCGGTCCAAAGTGCCGTCCCGGCTCAGCTGCATGGCTATGGTGAGACCGGTCTGGCCCCCCAGCCCCGCCAGAATGGAGTCCGGCCGCTCTTTCTCAATGATGCGGGCCACGGTCTTTGCGGTAAGAGGTTCCAGATATATCTTGTCCGCCAGATGCTTGTCGGTCATTATAGTGGCGGGGTTGGAGTTTACAAGAACGGTGCTGATGCCCTCCTGGCGCAGTACCCGGCAGGCCTGGGCCCCGGCGTAGTCGAACTCCGCCGCCTGACCTATGACGATGGGGCCGGAGCCGATGACCAGTACCTTGTGTATGCTCTTGTCCTTAGGCATTGCCCTTACCTCCCATCATGGATATGAAGCGGTCGAAGAGAAAACCGGTGTCCCTGGGACCGCCGGCGGCCTCCGGGTGGAACTGTACCGTAAAGCAGTTCAGCTCCGGGTAGTCCAGTCCCTCGCAGCTGAAGTCGTTGGCGTTTATGTAGCTGAGCGTGCCCTTGCCCTCCATACTCCGGGACACCACGGCGTAGCCGTGGTTCTGGCTGGAGATGAAGCAGCGGCCGTCGGAGAGGCGCTTTACCGGCTGGTTTGCTCCCCGGTGGCCGTATTTCAGCTTTACCGTGTCACCGCCCAGAGCCAGGGCGGTGAGCTGATGGCCCAGGCAGATGCCGAAGATGGGGACTTTGCCCAAAAGCTTTCCTATCTGAGCTATGGCCTGGGTATTTTCTTTGGGGTCGCCGGGGCCGTTGGAGAGCATCACGCCGTCCACACCCAGGGAGAGCGCCTCCTCCGCCGTCACGTCATGGGGCAGGCTTATGACCTTGCAGCCCTTGGCGCAGAGGCTGCGGATGATGTTCTGCTTGGCCCCGTAGTCTATAAGAGCCACGGTGAATTTCTCCTGCCCCTGGGCCGGAAACATTCGCTTTTCCCTGTGACTTACCTGAGCAACAACTCCGGCGCAGGAATAAGCCTGTATCTCCCTTAAATCATCGGGGGGCGCAGAGAAAATACCGGCGTTCATCACGCCTTCTTCCCGGATAATACGGGTTATCTGCCGGGTGTCCACCCCGCAGATGCCGCAGACGCCCCGTTCTTTCAAAAAGCTGTCCAAGTCATATTGGCTGCGGAAATTGGAGGGCTGCTCACACAGTTCCCGGACCACATAGCCCTTGGCAAAGCAGTCCCCCTCAAAGTCCTCGGGGATGACTCCGTAGTTGCCTATAAGGGGAAAGGTCTGCATTATTATCTGCCCGGCATAGCTGGGGTCGGTAAGAGTCTCCAGATAGCCCACCATGCCGGTGGTAAATACCAGCTCGCCTATGCTCTCTCCCGGGACGCCTATAGCCTGCCCCTCAAATACCATGCCGTTGCTTAAAACAAGATAAGCTTTTTCCATTCTATCACTCCGTCGCAGCGGGAGGCAGTCAGTATCAGACTGCCTCCCGCTAGGTTTCCCGCCCGGCGGGCGGCTCACAAAGTCGCCGCCATTACGGCCTTTATTGTGTGCATACGGTTCTCCGCCTCGTCAAAGACGATGGAGGCTTCGCTGCGGAAGACCTCATCGGTGACTTCCATGGCGTCGATGCCGAATTTCTTGTAGACGTCCAGGCCGGTCTCCGTCTCCAGATCGTGGAAGGCGGGCAGACAGTGCATGAAGCGGCACTGGGGCCCGGCGTTTTCCATGAGCTTTGCGTTCACCTGATAGGGCAGAAGGTCGTGGATGCGCTCTTCCCATACGGATTCGGCCTCGCCCATGGACACCCACACGTCGGTGTAGATGACGTGGGCGCCGCAGGTGGCCTTCGTGGGGTCGGTCTCAAAGCTGAGCTTGGCCCCGGTCTGCCGGGCTATGGCCTGACATTTTTCCACCAGGGCGGCGTCAGGGAAGTATTTCTCCGGGGCGCAGGCCACAAACTCCATGCCCATCTTGGCGCAGCCTATCATCAGAGAATTTCCCATATTATAACGGGCGTCGCCCATATATACAAGCTTTTTCCCTTTAAGGGAGCCAAAATGTTCCCTGATAGTGAGAAAGTCCGCCAATATCTGGGTGGGGTGGTACTCGTTGGTAAGCCCGTTCCACACGGGGACGCCGGAGTGCTTTGCCAGCAGCTCCACCCGCTCCTGGCCGTAACCCCGGTACTCAATGCCGTCGAACATGCGGCCCAGCACCTTGGCGGTGTCCTCAATGCTCTCCTTCTTGCCTATCTGGGAGGCTTTGGGGTCCAGGTACACCGGGTGCATGCCCAGGTCCGCCGCCGCCACCTCAAAGCTGCAGCGGGTGCGGGTGCTGGTCTTTTCAAAAATGAGAGCAATGTTCTTCCCCTCAAAGAGCCGGTGGGGGATGCCCGCCTTTTTCTCTGCCTTCAGCTTGGCAGCCAGGGAGAGAAACTCCTCAATTTCCTCGGGGCTGAAATCCAGCAGGGTGAGAAAACTCTTACCTTTAAGCGACATTTCCATCACCTCATGCACAGGCTGCCTTGATGACTTCAAGGGCCTTGGTCAGCACATCCACAGGGATATTCAGCGCGGGCAGCAGCCGCACCTTGTCCTTGGCGGTGAGGCACAGAACACCCTTCTCCATGCACTCATTGACTACGTCGCCTGCGGGTTTTACAGTCTTTATGCCCACCATAAGCCCCATGCCGGTGACGGCCTCCACGCCTGGGGCCCCGGCGAGAGTGTCCTTTATAAGCTGCCCCTTGGCCTTCACCTCATCCAGCAGCTGCTTGTCTATGCGGCTGATGATGCTGATGGCGCCGGCACAGGAGACAGGGTTGCCGCCGAAGGTGGAGCCGTGGTCACCGTAGCCCAGAGTGAATTCGGTTTTCTCCCCCATGAGGGCGGCGCCCAGAGGCAGGCCGCCGGCAATGCCCTTGGCGGTGGACACCAGGTCAGGTTCCACGCCGTAGTTCATATAGGCATAGAGTTCGCCGGTGCGGCCGTTGCCGGTCTGCACCTCGTCAAAGATGAGCAGTATATCCTCTTTCTTTGCAAAGTCCGCCACGGCTTTTACAAAGTCGGCTTCCAGGGGGATGACTCCGCCCTCACCCTGGATGCACTCCATCATGATGGCGGCGGCCTTGCTTTCCAGCGCCTTGGCCTTCACATCTTCAAAGTCGTTGGCCTTGGCGTAGACGAAACCGGGAGTCAGGGGCAGGAACTGCTCGTGGTAGTGATCCTGGCCGGTGGCGGCCAGGGTAGTGATGGTGCGGCCGTGGAAGCTGTTTTCCAGGGTGACTATGGTGTAGTAATCGGCGCCCTTCTTGTCGAAGGCGTATTTGCGGGCGGCCTTGATGACGCTCTCGTTGGCCTCGGCCCCGGAGTTGGTGAAGAAGACCTTTTTCATGCCGGTCTTTTCGCAGAGCATCTGGGCCAGGATGGCGCAGGGCTGGGTGTAGTAGAGGTTGGACATGTGCTGGAGCTTGCCC
>CALXGF010000187.1 GCA_944387735.1 uncultured Oscillospiraceae bacterium | reverse complement strand
TCAAAGACCAGCTCCGGGGTGTAGCGCAGATTCATTGCGCTGCCCAGCTCCCTGCGCAGCCAGCCGGAGGCAGACTTCAGTCCCTTTTTGAATTCCTTTTCGTCCTTCATGCCCAATACCGACAGCCATATCTTGGAATAGCGCAGATCCCCTGTGGTCTCAACCCTGGTCACGCTTATCATACCCTGCTGTACTCTTGGATCTTTTACATTCCTCAGCAGGGAGGATATGACCCGCTGAATATCGTCGTTTGTTCTACCTAGCTTATTTGACGCCATTTTTTTCTCCTATATACCGGCATAGGCGCTTATAAAAAGCGCCTATGAATCATAAGTTTTATCCGTTTATCTGTTCCATGACAAAGCACTCAATAACGTCTCCTATTTTGACGTCGTTGAACTTCTCGATCTGCATGCCGCACTCGTAGCCGCTGGCGACTTCCTTCACGTCGTCCTTAAAGCGGCGCAGGGAGGCCAGCTCGCCCTCGTGAATGACGATGTTGTCTCTCAGCACCCGCACCTGACAGCCCCGCTGTATCTTGCCGTCGGTGCAGTAGCAGCCGCATACGGTGCCCACCTTGGACACCTTGTAGGTCTCTCTGACCTCAGCGTGACCAATAATGACTTCCTTAAACTTAGGAGCAAGCATACCCTTCATGGCGGCCTCTATCTCATTGATGCAGTCGTATATGACCCGGTACATGCGGATATCAACCTTATTGCGTGCAGCATTATCCCTGGCGGCATTGTCCGGACGAACATTGAAGCCCACGATGATAGCCCCGGAGGTGGCGGCAAGCATCACGTCCGACTCGTTAATGGCGCCCACGGCGCTGTGAATCACCTTTACCCGTACCTCGTCGTTGGATATTTTCTCCAAAGATGCCTTTACAGCCTCTGCGGAGCCCTGGACGTCGGCTTTAACTATGATGTTGAGAGTCTTCATCTCGCCGGCCTGTATCTGGCTGAACAGGTCTTCCAGGCTTACCTTCTTGGTACCGCCCAGACTGTTGTTCATCATCTTCACCCGGCGCTCTTCTGCCAGCTCCCTGGCCATTCTCTCGTCGGCCACAGCATTAAAGGTGTCGCCGGCGCTGGGCACTTCGGACAAGCCGGATATCTCCACGGGAGTGGACGGGCCGGCCTCGGTAACTCTCTGGCCTTTGTCGTTTATCATTGTGCGGACACGGCCCACGGCAGTACCGGCAATAATAATGTCTCCCAGCTTCAATGTGCCGTTTTGCACCAAAACAGTCATAATGGGACCCCGGCCCTTATCCAGGCGCGCCTCAATGACAGTGCCCTTGGCGGCTCTGTTAGGATTGGCTTTCAGCTCCTGAACTTCCGCCAGAACCACCAGATTCTCCAGCAGCTTGTCTATGCCCATACCGGTCTTGGCGGATATGGGGCAAATGATGGTGTCGCCGCCCCACTCCTCGCTGACCAGGTCATATTCGGTGAGCTGCTGTTTTATGCGCTCGGGATTTGCGCCTACGGTGTCCATCTTGTTAATGGCGACAACCACAGGGATGCCTGCGGCTTTGGCGTGGTTGATACTCTCAACGGTCTGAGGCATGATACCGTCGTCGGCAGCCACAACGAGAATGGCTATATCCGTCACCATAGCTCCTCTGGCGCGCATGGAGGTGAAAGCCTCATGACCGGGGGTATCCAGGAAAGTGATGGGGCTGCCGTTTACCTCCACGGTGTAAGCGCCGATGTGCTGAGTGATGCCTCCGGCCTCGCCGGAGGCCACGTTGGCATGGCGTATATAGTCCAGCAGAGAGGTTTTGCCTTGGTCCTCGTGTCCCATGACCACCACAACGGGGGCCCGGCTCACCAGGTCCTCCGCCTTGTCCTCGTGGTCGTCTATGAGCTTTTCCTCCACGGTGACGATGACTTCCTTCTCCACCCTGCAGCCCATTTCCATAGCCACCAATGCGGCGGTGTCGTAGTCGATGACATCGGATATGGAGGCAAATACCCCCAGCTTAAAGAGCTGCTTTATAACTTCCGCCGCAGTCTTTTTCATTCTGGAAGCCAGCTCGCCCACGCTTATCTCGTCTGGTATCTCCACTTTTAGCTGCTGCTTCTTGGCTATCTCCAGCTGGAGGCGGTTCATCTTGTCCCTCTCCTCCTGGCGGCGCTTGGCGGACGCAACCTGCTGATTGGTGCGCTGCTTGGACTTGCTCTGTATCTTCTCCTTGTTGCCCCGGCGCATGTTGCTGGTATTGGCCTTGTTCCCCGCCATATCATCGTAGCGTTCGTTATATTTTTCAATATTGACGGCGGCGCCGCCGCGGGTGTCTACCACCCGCCTCTCCGCCACCTGTCGTGGCACATGGGGCTTGTTTTTCTTTTCAGCCGCCGGCGCCTGCTCTGCGGGAGCGGAAGCCGATACCGCAGCAGCAGACTTCTCGGAGGATTTTGCGGCCTTGGCTTCGGCTTTTTTTGTCCCCTCCGCCTTAGCCGACGGGGCTGCCTTAGAGCTCTCCGCCTTAGGCGCAGCCTTAAAAATCTCCTCCAGGCTTTCCACCTGATTGTGCTGGGTCATATATTCGAAGATAACGTCCAGCTCATGATTTTCCAGAACCTGCATATGGTTCTTGGGGGCGGCGACGTAATCCGTAAGAATCTGGCTGATAAGCTTTGACGCTACATTAAAGTCCTTTGCCACCTCATGTATTCTGTACTTAATCATGCTCATACGTTAGTCCTCCTCTTTCCAAATCTCTTGTTTCTCTCGTGGGCAACGGCCTCCTTTTTTCGCCGCTGCGCCCTCTGGAAACGCTCCTCCACCTCTCCTGCAGCCTCGGAATATATATCGGGCTGCAGCTCGCAGAGGGACTTCATCAAAGCCTCTGCAAAGCCCAAATCCGTCACAGCCGCCATGGAGCAGCCGTTTAGTCCTACAGCGGCAGATATCTCCTCTTTGGCGTATGGCAGGGACACTGTAGTCACATTCCTGCCCCTGACGAAAGCCTCCGCTCTGCTTTTAGCGTTGTCTGAGGCGTCGGCGGCCAGGAGCAGCAGCTTTCCCTTGCCTGCTCTCACGGCTGAGCCGGTGTTGGTCTCCCCTATCTGGATGGCGTTGGCCCGACGCATCAGGCCCAGCATATTGAGTATTTTATCCATCTCTGCCGCCCTCCATCTGTTCCTGAAGCCTCTCATATATCTCTTGAGGTATGTTAACAGACAGGGCCCGCTCCAGAGCCTTTGCCTTTATTGCCTTTTTCAGGCATGCGTTGTCAGGGCAGATATATGCCCCCCGGCCTGAGGCTTTTCCCTTGAAGTCCAGGCTTATCTCCCCTTCAGGGGAGCGCACCACCCGGATAAGTTCTTTTTTAGGCTTCATCTCGCGGCAGCCAAGGCATTGCCGCATGGGTATTTTCTTTTCCATAACTGCCGCCTCCTTTTTCTTATGCCTCAGACTCGGGTTTAATGTCTATTTTATAGCCGGTGAGCTTGGCGGCCAGCCGGGCGTTTTGACCCTCCTTGCCTATAGCCAGAGACAGCTGGGAGTCCGGCACTATGACCCGGCAGCTCTTGCCGTCCTCCAGCATGGTAACGCTAATCACTTCGGAGGGAGAGAGAGCTGCGGCGATGTACTCCTCCGGGACCTCGCTGTACTTGATGATGTCTATTTTCTCCCCGCCCAGCTCATTAACTATACTGGCAACACGGCCGCCCTTGGGTCCCACGCAGGAGCCGATGGGATCTACATCGGGGTCGGCGGACCAGACGGCCATTTTCGTACGGCTGCCGGCCTCACGGGCTATAGACTTTATCTCCACAGTGCCATCGTATATCTCAGGCACCTCCAGCTCAAAGAGACGCTTTACCAGGCCGGGGTGGGTACGGGAGATAAGGACCTGGGGTCCCCTGGCGGAATTTCTGACCTCCACAACATAGACCTTTATATGGTCGCCCTCGGTAAGAACTTCCGTCTTGATACGCTCGTTGGGAGCAAGCATAGCCTCGGTAAACTCGCTGTTGGAGGATATGCGGATGGATACGCTGCCGTTTCTCGGCTCGATATGTGATACCACGCCGGTTAGTATCTCATGCTCCTTGGATGTAAATTCTTCATAGATGATGCCTCGCTCGGCCTCGCGGATTCCCTGGATAATGACTTGTTTTGCCGCTTGGGCTGCAATACGTCCGAACTTCTTGGTCTCCACAGGCACTCCGATGGTATCCCCCACCTTAGCCCGGCGGCTTATCTTTTTGGCAGCCTCCAGAATGATCTCATGGCTGGGGTCTTCCACCTGCTCAACGATGGTTTTATTCACGTTCATCTCGATACGCTTTTTATCTTCGTCCAGGATAATCTCCACATTATCCTCGCACTCGGGATTATCCCGGCGGAAAGCAGCCAGCATAGCCTGCTTTATCTTATCGTACATGTAGGCCCTGGGTATGCCTTTCTCCTTTTCAATATCCGCTACGGCTTCAAAGAATTCTGCGTTCATTTCAACTACTCCGTTCCTTTATACGTCTTATATTGATACATGCAGCTTTACCAGGGCTATCTGCGCCTTTTTAAAGCTCATGTCCTCATTCCCTGCGGTAATGCTCAAGTCTCCCTGGTCATAGGCGGCAAGCTTCCCCACAAAGATCTTGCTGCCGTTGATGGGCTGATAGAGCCGCACTTCCACCTCGCTGCCCATGAACTGCCGAAAATCCTCCGGGCGTTTCAGTTCTCTCTCCGCTCCGGCTGAGCCCACCTCAAAAACATAGCTGTCGGGTATAGGGTCGGCCTCGTCCAGTATAGGGTCCAGGGCACGGCTTATAGTTTCGCAGTCGTTTATACTCACGCCGCCCTCCTTGTCGATGAACACTCTAAGGTACCAGCATCCCGCCTCCCGGACGTATTCCACATCCCAGAGCGAGCAGCCCGCCTGTTCCACCACCGGCTTTGCCAGCTCATAGACCTTGTCGGTAATTTTGCTCATTTTTTTCTCGCTTTCGTCAGACTGTAAGATTTAAAAAAGTTTCACAAAAAAGAGTGGGTCGAAAACCCACTCTGAGAAAACCATAATGCTTACCATAAGAATAATACCACTATATGGTGGTAATTGCAAGCACTTTTTCAATTTTATCTTTATATTTTGTGCCGCCGGGATAAAAACTCCGGCGGCACGGCGGTCAATATTCAAAGTCCGGGAAATAGTGGGCATAGAACTCCTCATAGCATATGCCCTGCTCCATGATAAAGGTAGCCACTTCCTTTCCCACATATCGGTAATGCCAGGGCTCGTCCCAGCCGGTGAGCAGCAGCTTCTTGGTGGGGTAGCGCTTGATAAAGCCGTATTCGGCACAGTGCTCGTCCAGCCAGGCGAAGAATTCCTGATTCATTTCGCTGTAGACCATGCGGGAATAGTTCTTGTCCATGAGATCCACGGCCAGGCCCAGCTGGTGCTCGCTGGTGCCGGGGGCTGCGGTGATCTTCTTTGCCTCCTCCGCCGCTTCCTGATATATTGGCTCGGTGTAGTCCACTTCCACTCCTCCGGCCATCTCATAGGCAATCTGGCTGGCCTTGGAATTAAAAAGCCGGGCCTGGAAGGAATATTCTCTGTATGCGCCCGCAACATATACCGTAAAGCCTGCGTCGTTGATAGCCTCGATAAAAGCGTCCAGATAGGGCACATATTCCGTGTCGAACTGCATGTACTTGGTGCCGGCGATGGTGGAAGTAGAGTCGGGCTTAAAGGCGGATGACAATGGATTTTCGTTGTTTACAATGTACAGATATCTGTTGTTCACAAAGTCGGACTGGGTCAGCTGCGGCCATATATCCACTGTGGGCTCCGGCGTAGGGGTTGCGTTCATATCCAGAAAAGTCACGCTGTCGGACTTCACATAGGCGCCCTCGGCGCCGCCGAAAATAACGTCGGTGCTGCTCTCCATACGGGAGACCACTATGGTATAAAGCACGAGGCACAGGCCGGCCATGCACAGTAACCAGGCAATTTTCTTTTTCATACCCCGCCGCTTCCTTTCATAACAAATTAGCATCCCTGCTTGGAATGGGATTATACCATCAATTTGTTACGATTTCAAGTACGGGGCAGACCGGGAGTTCCCTCCTGGGCCTCAGCTCTGCTCCGCCACATAGAGACTGGCCCGGGACTGGATGAGCTTTGCCGTCTCCTCCGGTGTTTTGTCGCCGGCGAACATGGCCTGACACTCGCTCTTGATGATGTCCATTATTGCCTCGTCGTAGTCGTTGAGGTTCTCTATTGCGTCCAGGAAGTCCAGCAGCTTGTCGGCGTCGGCCCGGGTCATTTTCACCTGGGCCTCCTCGTCGGCCATGGCCTTGGCTATGGATTCCTCCAGGGCCGGGCGGTACATCAGCAGAGGATAGCCGGGCATTATGCCTCTGTCTGTATTCGCATTCATCAGCATGTACTTTATAAGCTCCCAGCAGCCCTCCTGGTGCCGGCTCAGGCTGCATATGGCGAGCTCAGTGTTCAGGCTGGCGTCGGAGCCGCAGCTGCCGTCGGGAGTGGGCCAGCCTATGAAGCTGAGGGGGCAGCCCGCCATCTGCTCGGACTCTGCAAGTGAGCTGACAAACATGGCGAATACTGCAACCGTCGTCTGCTCCCCGGCGGCCACTCTGGGCTCGCCGGGACCGAAAACCATATTGTTTGGATCTTCCGGGGTCTCCCTAAGCTCCAGGGCAGTCCTGAGCAAATCAATAAATTCAGGGCTGTCGAAGCTGCAATCCCCACTGGTCCAGTCAACTGCGGAGCGCACATAGCGGGATATGATATTATCCATAAAGCTATCCCTGGTAAGATTGTACATACACATCTGGTCTTCCCGGAGCCCTGCGTCTATCTGCCTGTACTCTTCCAGAGTCCAGCCATAACGCTGCCCGAAGTCTGACTCCCTGGCCGCCATAGTAAATATATCGAAGCTGTCGCCTATCACATATATGCCGCCATTGTAATCCAGGGCCTTGTACAGCACGATGTCTTCCGGGCTCAGCTCCTCGTCCGCCTCTATCAGGGGCTTCATGTCCGTGAGCAGTCCCTTTCCGGCGTAGATGTTGGGAGATATCCAGCCGCTGGAAAAGCAGAACATGTCCGGGGCCTTGCCGGAGATGAGCTCCGTGTTCAGCCTCAGCTGTATCTCCTCGGCGGAGGCCTCCATGTCCCGGGTGTAGTCCACCACCCGCACATAGTATTCGTCGCTGTGGGCGTTGAAGCGCGCCGCCAGGATGTCCATGCCGTTGGGGTCCATGCAGGCGATAAGCAGCTCGGTCTTGGGCTGTAGTTCCGCAGGTTCTGCGGGCTTCAGCAGGTAGCAGCTGTCGCTGCCCAGGCAGAGGAATTTTCCGTCTTCAGCCTTCACTTTATAAATGCTGCCGGGATTTATGTAGCACTCCGACCATATGACCTTGGGCATGGTCTGTCCCTGGGCATCCAGAGAAAATATCCCGTCGTCGGTGAGCAGCAGCAGATAGCTCCCGTCCCCGCCGTCAAACAGGCTGCCTTCCGGGCAGGTAAAAGCCTCGGTGAATTCCCCTGTCCCTGTGTCAAACTTGTATAGCTTCAGCCCCTCTGCCGTCTCCCCGGCGGCATACAGCGTCCCGTCCTCACTGAGGACGAGGCTCAGCCCTTCGCCGGGGAGCCGTCCGCTTTCCGTGAGCTGTCCCTGGCTGTCCAGGATAAGCAGCTCCGTCTGATTGACCTGCAAATATATTTTGTCTCCGGTGATTTTTACGGACTGCACATCTCCATATCCGTATCCCTCGCTTTCATACATCCCGCTGAGCTCTGCGGTAAATACCGGCTCCAGCTCCAGGCTGTATTTGCTCAGGCTTATCGCTCGTCTCTCTTCCTCGAAGCTCATATCCAGCATATATATGCCGTCTTCTTTTATATAGAACCCTAAGTTGTAGTCCCGCTCCACGGTGCCCAGTTCCCTGTCTCCTCTGAGGATATGGTATGGATTGATGTCAGGCTCGCTTTGAACCAAATAGTACAGCTCCCCGCCGTATATATCCACGTCCTGGCACCGCTCC
>CALXGF010000186.1 GCA_944387735.1 uncultured Oscillospiraceae bacterium | reverse complement strand
ACTCTGGACGAGTACAAGGCCGATATCCGCGCAAAGCAGGAAAAGCAGCAGCAGGAGCTGGCCGACAATAAGTTCCGCTCCGATATAATCCGCAAGGGCTGCGAGAACATGACAGTGGATATCCCCGCAGTTATGATAGACGACAAGCTGGAGGAGATCGTGCGTAACTACGCTGCAAACTTCGGCTTTACCGACAGGAACACCTCTCTGGAGGACCTGCTGAAGATGATGGGCGTGGACGCCGCAGCCATCCGTCCCTCCGCTGAGATGCAGGTGAAGACCGAGCTGCTGCTGGAGGCCGTGGTGAAGGCCGAAAACATGGAAGTCACCGAAGAGGACACCGAAGAGTATATGAAGAAGGTGGCCGAGGGCATTGGCGCCAAGGTGGAGGATATGAAGAGCTACTTCAGCAAGGAGTTTATCCAGGAAGAGCTGAAGAAAGAGCGTGCCACCAACATTATCATAGACAGCGCCGTGGAGGAAAAGGCCGAGGACAAGGCTGAATAATTTTCCTCCGATAAGGATATGCTCTCTTGGATGCTGATATTTGGAAGGAGAGTTTAATACAATGAGTTTAGTTCCATATGTTGTGGAGCAGACCAGCAGAGGCGAGCGCTCTTACGACATTTTCTCAAGACTGCTCAACGACCGCATCGTTATGCTGTCGGAAGAGGTCAACGACACCACCGCAAGTTTGGTGGTGGCCCAGCTTCTCTATCTTGAGGCCCAGGACCCTGATAAGGACATCCAGTTCTATATCAACAGCCCCGGCGGCAGCGTCACCTCCGGCTTGGCTATATACGACACCATGCAGTATATTAAGCCGGACGTGTCCACCATCTGCATAGGTATGGCCGCCTCCATGGGCGCCTTCCTCCTGTCCTCAGGGGCGAAGGGAAAGCGCCTCGCCCTGCCCAATGCGGAGATAATGATACATCAGCCCTCCGGCGGCAGCCAGGGCCAGTGCACCGACATCCAGATCCAGGCCGAGCAGATACTGAAGATAAAGAAAAAGCTTAACGCCATCTTGGCCGGAAACACCGGGAAAACCGTGGAGGAGGTCGAGCGTGACTGCGAGCGTGACCACTTTATGACCGCAGAAGAAGCCAAGGACTACGGACTCATAGATAAGGTCATCTACAAGCGTTGATACTTTCTTATGGGGGAACGGCAGTTCCCCCATAGTTTTAAGAGGGGATAACATATGGCTAGAAATGAAGACAGAAGAAGCATAAGATGCTCTTTTTGCGGCAAGCCCCAGTCCCTGGTGGAGCGTATGATAGCGGGCAACAACTGCTACATCTGCGACGAGTGCGTGCGTATGTGCGCAAGTATTGTGGGTGAAGGCGAGGAAAGCTCCCAGATTACCGGCTACGACGGACTGCCGCTGGAATTTGCAAAGCTGCCTAAACCAATGCAGATTAAAGCCCGTCTGGACGATTATATCATTGGCCAGGAACAAGCCAAAAAAGTCCTGTCGGTGGCGGTATACAACCACTACAAGCGTATACTCCACCCGGTGGAAGACGAGGTGGAGCTGCAAAAGAGCAACATTCTGCTTATCGGGCCTACCGGCAGCGGCAAGACTCTCTTCGCCCAGACCATGGCCAAAATGCTGGATGTGCCTTTTGCCATTGCCGATGCCACTACTCTCACAGAGGCCGGCTATGTGGGAGAGGACGTGGAGAATGTGATTTTGAAGCTGCTTCAGGCGGCGGATTTTGACGTGGAGCGGGCCCAGAAGGGTATTATCTATATAGACGAGATAGATAAAATCGCCCGTAAGAGCGAGAACACCTCCATTACCAGAGACGTCTCCGGCGAGGGAGTGCAGCAGGCTCTGCTGAAGCTGCTGGAGGGCACCGTGGCAAACGTGCCGCCCCAGGGCGGCAGAAAACACCCGCACCAGGAGTTCATCCAGGTGGACACCACCAACATCCTCTTTATCTGCGGCGGAGCTTTCGACGGACTGGATAAGATAATTGAAAAGCGCACAGACAAAAAGACTATGGGCTTCGGCGCCGAGATCACCAGCCGGGCCGACAGAGACGTGGGGGAGATTTTTGCCCAGGTGCAGCAGCACGACCTTCTACAGTTCGGCATTATTCCCGAACTCATAGGCCGTCTGCCGGTAGTGGCAAGCCTGGAGAGCCTCAACAGGGACGACCTGGTAAGGATACTCACCGAACCAAAGAACGCCATGACCAAACAATACCGCTCCCTTATGGCTATGGACAATGTGGAGCTGGAATACCAGAACGAGGCCCTGGAGGCCATTGCCGACAAGGCCATCGCCATGAAGATAGGCGCCAGGGGTCTGAGAAGCGTCATGGAGGGCGTCATGACCGACGTGATGTACTCCGTTCCTTCCGACTCCAGCGCAAGCAAAATAATAATTACTGCTCAGTCCGTAAAGGACGGAGTTGAACCTATAGTGGAACATCGCCGGGGCTGAGCAGCCCATCTCCTGAAAGGAGGACAATATGACCGACAACAGTATTCAAATTAAAACTTTGCCTATGCTTGCACTGAGAGGTCTGCATGTATTCCCTGATATGCTGCTGACCTTCGATGTGGAGCGCCAGGCTTCCATCGGAGCTCTGGCTATGGCGGCAAAATACGGGCAGCTCATCTTCCTCTCTACCCAGAAAAACCTCACCGCCGATATGCCCCAGGAAGAGGATGTCTACCAGGTGGGCACCGTCTGCCGTATTCGCCAGCAGCTGCGCCAGCCCAGAGGCAGCGTCTGCCGGGTGATGGTAGAGGGCCTGTACAGGGCTAAGTTCATCAGCTTGAACTGCGACCCCAAGGGCTACACCGCCGAGATAATCCCTCTGCCGGACAAGGAAGAACGGGTGGGCGCCGCCAGGAAAGAGGCTCTGCTGAGAAACTGTATTTCACTGTTTGAGGAGTACATCCACTTCAATCAGGACATGATAAGCGAACAGCTACTTAACCTGCTGGCAAATCCCAATCCCAGCTATGTCTCCAACTATGTGGCTCAGAACGTACACTTCAGCATGGAGGATAAACAGCGTGTCCTGGAGGAAGTCTATCCCAGCCGCCGGCTCAGCCTGCTGTGCAAGCTCCTTAACGCTGAGCTTGAGGTTCTGAGCATTGAAAAAGAACTGAGCGAGGCTACTCAGGAGGCCATGAACCACAACCAGCGGGAGTACTATCTCCGGGAGGAGATGAAGGTCATTCAAGCCGAGCTGGGCGAGGATGACGATATAGAGACCTACCGCAGCAAAATAGAGGCTCTGCCTGTCAGCGATGAGATAAGGGCCCGGCTCAATAAGGAACTGGGCAGACTATCCAAGCAGCCCTTCGGTTCTTCCGAGGCGGCGGTCATCCGCAGCTATCTGGACACCTGCCTGGATATTCCCTGGGGAAAGAAGACCCAGGAGACTATAAATATTGCCAAGGCCAGAAAAATACTGGACGAAGACCATTACGGACTGGAAAAGGTCAAGGATCGTATATGCGAGTATCTGGCTGTTAAACAGCTGAGCTCGGATATAAAGGGCGGCCTGCTTTGCCTTGTGGGCCCTCCGGGCACCGGCAAGACCAGCATTGCCCAGAGTATTGCCAGAGCCACTAACCGGAAGCTGGTGCGTATTTCCCTTGGCGGAGTCCACGACGAGGCGGAGATACGGGGACACAGACGCACTTACATAGGCTCTATGCCCGGACGTATTATAAGCGGTATTATCCAGGCCGGAAGCTGCAATCCACTGATGGTCCTGGATGAGATAGATAAGCTGGCCTCCGATTACAGAGGCGACCCGGCGGCCGCTTTGTTGGAAGCCTTTGACGGGGAGCAGAACTACGCTTTCAGGGACAATTTCCTGGAGATACCCTTCGATCTGTCGGAAGTATTCTTTATTACTACGGCAAACTCCCTGGATACCATACCCAGAGCTCTGCTGGACAGAATGGAGGTCATTGAGCTCAGCAGTTATACCGATGAGGAAAAGCTACAGATAGCTAAGGAACACCTTATTCCCAAGCAGCGGAAAAAGCATGGGCTGAGGGCCAACCAGCTGCGCTTTGAGGATGCGGCAGTGCGGGAGATGATACGCTCCTACACCAGAGAATCCGGCGTTAGACTTTTGGAAAGGGAGATAGCCGCAGCATGCCGTAAGGCCGCCAGCGGCATTGCCGAGGAGAAGTTCAAGAGTCTGAGCCTGAAAGCAGGACAGCTTGAGGCCGTTCTTGGCCCGGCCAAATATAAGGACGATGAACGGCGCATCAGAGACGAAGTTGGTCTGGTCCGGGGTCTGGCCTACACCTCTGTGGGCGGTGAAGTCCTGGACGTAGAGGTGGCCGTTATGGAGGGCTCCGGACATCTGGAGCTCACCGGCAACCTGGGGGACGTTATGAAGGAGTCCGCCAAGGCCGCCCTTAGCTACATACGCAGCAGGGCGGATATGCTGGGCATTGACCCGGATTTCTATAAAAACAAAGACATTCACATCCATTTCCCCGAGGGGGCTATACCCAAGGACGGCCCCTCCGCCGGTATTACCATGACCATAGCCATGATATCCGCCCTTACCGGAAAGCCTGTGCGCCACGATATTGCCATGACCGGAGAGATCACTTTAAGGGGCCGTGTAATGGCTATCGGAGGACTGAGAGAAAAGACTATGGCAGCTCTTCGTTCCGGGGTCCGGACGGTGATAATTCCGGCAGAGAACGAGCCGGACCTGGAGAAAATAGATCCCCTGGTGAGAAAGCAGCTGAACTTCGTACCCACGGAACATGTGGACAATGTACTTAATTTGGCTTTGGTGCCCGCTAACGAGGATAAACTTCCCCTATGCGCCGCCCCAGGAATACGCAGCGGCGAACGCTGTACTGTGAGACAGTAGGTGGATAATGGCCGGACTGAATGTGAACAAGGCGGAGTTTATCAAATCAGCTGCCTCGCCGGAGCAGTTTATCCGCAGCTCCATGCCCAGCGTGGTTTTTGCAGGCAAGTCCAATGTGGGTAAATCCTCGGTGATAAACCGGCTGCTGAACAGGAAGAACTTCGCCCGCGTCGGCGCCTCGCCGGGAAAGACCATCCATGTAAACTATTTTTGCATAGATGAAAAGCTGTATTTCGTGGACCTGCCGGGCTACGGCTACGCCAAGGTGTCCCAGAGCGAGAGAGCGCGCTGGGGGCGGCTGATGGAAGCTTTCTTTGCCCGACCGGATCTTATCGACCTGGGGGTAATGATAGTGGACGCCAGGCATAAGCCCACGGCGGACGACGTGACTATGGCACAATGGTTCAAGGCCGCAGACTGTGCCCTGGTGGTTGTTGCCAACAAGCTGGATAAACTTAAGAAGAGTGAAATTCAGCCTAATCTGGCGCTTATAAGGGAGACCCTGGAGCTGCCGGAGGATGTTTTGCTTATCCCTTTTTCCGCAGAGAAGGGCCTGGGCAGAGAAAATTTACTCGCCCAGATAGTCAATCTTATATAGTTTGTATAAGAGCGAGGCAAAAATTTTGCTTCGCTCTTGTAATTTCTATTCAGTTTTGTTAGAATATTTTCAATTGGAGGTGACTCCTATAAACAGTGTTCAATCCTTTTGGGACGGCTTCGATTTCACGTATATCCTGAGCATACTTCTCG
>CALXGF010000185.1 GCA_944387735.1 uncultured Oscillospiraceae bacterium | reverse complement strand
TCTGCGCTTTCGCAGAAGCTGGAATAGCTGATATATACTGCCGCCTCATTGGTGGTAACTATTTTCGTCAGCTCGTAGGCGATGTTTTCCACGCAGTAGGCGCACAGGGCATCCTGAGTCCTAACTTGCCAGCAGGCGCTGGCCATGTCCTCCAGCGGATCCCCATCATAGGAAGAGTCAAAGAGGATCCGTCCCTCCGTCTCCCCCGCATAGGCAAAGCGCAGGATGGCCTGTTTCAGCCCGGAAAAATTACGGACATTAATTTTGTCTTTGCTGCTGTAGTTCTCCTGCACAGCGGGTTCATAGTCCTTTACGGACAGATATTCCTTGTTATATATACCAGAACATCCGCAAAGGAAAACAGCAGCGGCAGACAATATAAGAGCCATAAGCTTGTGTATCATAGTATCCCCCGCCCGCTCAGTTATTTTCTCTTATATTTTCAAATCCGTTACCAAAAACATTCTTTGCGTCGGAAACAATAAAGAAGGCATTTTCATCCAGCGTTCTGATAATACGGCGTATCTCTGCAATTTGCTGGCGCTTTATAACGCACATTATCACTTGCTTTTCTTTCCCGGAATATGCGCCGCGGCCCTCAAGGATGGTGACGCCTCTGTGCATATGTCCGGAGATTATCTCATGGGAGATATCGCTGCTTTTCTCGCTGATAATAAAGCAGACGCAGGAGTTATCTATGCCGTAAAGAGCCAGGTCTATCACTTTACTGACGACAAACATGGTTATGACAGAATACATAGCGCTTTCATATTTGTTGAGTATCACAGCATAGGCAACAATTATAGCGGCGTCGATGAGCAGCAAAATAGTTCCAAGGTTCAGATGCGGATTTTTCATTCGAAGCATCTTTGCCACAATATCAACTCCGCCGGTAGTGGAGCCCACATAATATATAACGCCCAAACCTATACCCTTTATCACGCCGCCAATAATGCTTGCCAACATTGGATCGTTTGTAAGGACGATATTGAACATGGCAAAAAGATCTACAAAGGCGGAGCTGAGGGCCATGCCCACCAGAGAACTTATCAAGAAGTCCAGGCCGAAATATCTCCATGCTATGACAAATAGAGGTATGTTGAGAACGATAGTAGTTACGCCAACAGGAACGGGCAGCAGCTCGTTAAAGATCATGGCGACGCCCACTATACCGCCGGACACTATATTATTGGGGTACATAAAGAACTGGAAGCCTACTGCATAAATAACGCAGCCGATAATTATCACTATATATTGGATAATGCGTCTGAAGACTATATTGTTCTTCATCTGAGAACTGATGCTTTCCATAAGCCCTCCTAAAATACGCTCAATCGTCCATCAGCGAAAGCTGCTGCTCCGCTCTATCCTCCGCCTTTAGAGCGGCTCCCGCACCGGGGAGGTTTTTAACTCTGTATCTGGTCGTATTGGATATGCCGCTGTTAGCCAGAGGAATAGCCTTTATAAGATTGCGTTTCGCTTTAAGGCTCATAACCGCCACGCCCTGGGTGCTGCGGCTGGTCTTGACCTGAAGCTGGGAAGTGTTAAATACCAGCGCCCTATCGTCGCTGGAGAAGCAGGCCACGTCAATTTCATCCCGGATAACCATGACGGCTATTACCGGGCTCTTATCCGAATAGGCGTTCACCAGTTTGCGCCGGTTGGTCTTGGTCTCATAGGCGGCCATATCTATTCTGGCTGCTTTTCCATTTTCAAATATAAGCAGCAGGTTCTTGGAATAGTCGCCCGGATCAACCATAGAGATTATGTTTTCACCTTCATCCAACTGCAGCCGGGTAGGCAGATAGATCCCCAGTACTGAGGCCTTTACATCCTCAAAGTCTGCCACCTTGGCCTTATATATCTGCTGTTTGTCGGTAATAAACAACAGTTCTCCCCTGTTGCTTGCCTCAAAGGAGACATTGAGAGCGTCTCCTTCTTTAAACTTCTGTTCCGAACACATACGAAGGGACTGGGCAGTGATCTTTTTGAAATAGCCCTCTCTTGACAAAAACAGGGTAACATTATAATCCTCCACCTGCTCCACTTCGTCAAACTCTTCTATTTCGTCGGCATAGACTATCCCGGTTTTTCTTGGGCTGGGGAATTTCTTGATTATCTGTTCAAGTTCATTGATAATGATATTCTTGATTTTCCGCCGGTTGTTAAGGATGGCTTCCAGCTCATCTATCTCCTGCTCCAGCTCCCCGGTCTCCCTGGTGCGTTTAAGGATGTATTCCCGGTTTATGTTGCGCAGCTTTATCTCCGCCACATACTCCGCCTGTATCTGGTCGATGCCGAAGCCCATCATAAGGTTTGGCACAACGTCCTCCTCCAGATCCGTCTCCCGGATGATGGCTATAGCCTTGTCAATGTCCAGGAGTATACGCTGGAGACCCTTGAGCAGATGGAGCTTATCCCTCTTTTTGCCCAGCTCAAAAAATACCCTGCGGCGGATACAATCCATACGCCAGGCGGTCCATTCCTCCAGAATCTCACCTACGCCCATGACCTTGGGGGTGCCTGCTACAAGGATGTTAAAGTTGCAGGGAAAGGCTTCCTGCAGAGGCGTTAGCTTAAAAAGCTTCTGCATAAGCTTGTCCGGGTCTGTCCCCCGCTTCAGGTCAATAGCCAGCTTAAGGCCGGAGAGGTCAGTCTCGTCCCTCATGTCGTTTATCTCTCTGACCTTGCCGGACTTAATAAGCTCAGCCACCTTGTCAATAATGGCCTCGGAGGTGGCAGTATAGGGTATCTCGTAAATCTCGATAATGTTTTCTTTTGGGAGATAGCGCCAGCGGGAGCGCACCTTGAAGCTGCCCCGGCCTGTACGGTAAATATTCTCCATGGCGCTGCGGTCATAAACTATCTCTCCGCCGGTGGGAAAATCCGGCGCAGGCATGGTGGACAGCAGATCGTGCTCCGGATCTTTGAGGTACTCGATGGCCGTCTGGCATACTTCGGTAAGGTTAAAGCCGCACATCTGGCTGGCCATACCCACAGCGATGCCCATATTGGCGGAAACCAGGACATTTGGGAAAGCGGTAGGCAGAAGCCCCGGCTCCTTCATACTGCCGTCGTAGTTATCTACAAAGTCTACGGTGTCCTTGTCGATGTCCCGGAATATCTCGCCGCAGATGGCGGAGAGCTTGGCCTCGGTGTAACGAGAGGCGGCATAGGACATGTCCCTGGAATAGACCTTGCCAAAGTTACCCTTAGAGTCCACGAATGGTGTAAGCAGGGCCTGGTAACCTGTAGAAAGGCGCACCATAGTCTCATATATTGCGGCGTCCCCGTGGGGATTGAGCTTCATGGTCTGTCCAACGATATTAGCGCTCTTGGTGCGTCCTCCGGTAAGAAGTCCCATTTTGAACATGGTGTACAGGAGCTTGCGGTGGGAGGGCTTGAAGCCGTCTATCTCCGGAATGGCTCTGGAGACAATTACGCTCATGGCGTATGGCATGTAGTTGGTCTCCAAAGTATGAGTAATAGGCTGCTCCAGCACCTCGGCTCTCAGACCAACAACATTGGGATTATCGTAATTTTTCTTTTCCTCGACTTTTTTCTTAGCCATTTTTTACTCACTTATTTTGATTTACCGGATTTTACTTTCTTGCCGGTGACAAGATTTCTGTGACAGCGGGGACATGCGGTAACCGCCATGACGCCCAGGAAGATTACCTTGCCGCAGTTGGGGCAGCGGCAGTACTTGAATATAAGCGCAAGGCTGGTGACAAAAAGTACAACGGTCAGGCACATAAATATGACCTGAACCCAGGAATACTGGGGGCTTAACAAACTCAGCGCAGCGCCTACCGCTGTAGAAATCAGCAAAATTCTCAGCCTGTCGCGGCCGTATACAAAATCGTTTTCGTATTTTTTCATCTTTCTATCTCCGTTTAAGAAATATCCGCCATGTCCAGATACTTGTATCCGAACTGGGCGATATGGTTTTTCCTGCCCTCCAGATTATCCCCCAGCAGCAGCTCAAAGCTCTGGGCCATCAGCTCCGCATCCTCCGGCATCACCTTAATAAGCCGCCGGGTCTCCGGGTTCATGGTCGTCATCCACATCATGTCCGGATCGTTCTCGCCCAAGCCTTTGCTGCGGTTTATATTGGCTTTGGCGCCCTTAAGGCTGTCGATTATCTCCGCCTTCTCCCTGTCGGAATAGGCGAAATAAGTCTTTCCTTTGCACTCAATCTCATAAAGGGGCGACTCGGCAATATATACATAACCCTCCTGTATAAGGGTGGGAGCCAGACGGTATAGCATGGTGAGGATAAGCGTGCGTATTTGGAAGCCGTCCACGTCTGCATCGGTACAGATTATCACCTTGTTCCAGCGGAGATTTCCTATATCGAAGCTGGCCAGAACCTTGGTGAGCTTGGCCTTTACCTCCACCCCGCAGCCCAGGACCTTTATTAGGTCGGTGATAACGTCGCTTTTAAAAATGCGCACATAGTCGGCCTTCAGGCAGTTGAGTATCTTGCCCCGTACCGGCATGATCCCCTGGAACTCTGCATCTCTGGACAGCTTACAGGCGCCAAGAGCGGAATCGCCCTCCACGATGTAGATCTCCCGTCGCTCCACATCCTTACTGCGGCAGTCCACAAATTTTTGCACCCGGTTGGAGATGTCTATACTGCCGGAGAGCTTTTTCTTCATCCCCTGTCGGGCCCGCTCGGCGGTTTCCCTGCTGCGCTTGTTTATCAGTACCTGCTCGGCAATTCTGTCTGCCTCAGGTTTATTTTCAATGAAGTATATCTCAAGGTTGGTCTTGAAAAACTCCGTCATGGCCTGCTGAATAAAACGGTTGTTAATGGCCTTCTTTGTCTGATTCTCATAGGAGGTCTGGGTAGAAAAGCAGTTGGTCACCAGCACCAGACAATCCTGGATGTCCTGGAATTTCACCGGGCTTTCGTTCTTCTGATATTTGCCTATCTTTTTTATGTAGGCATCTATAGCGGATACAAAGGCGCTCCTGGCCGCCTTGTCCGGTGCGCCGCCGTTTTCCAGCCATGAGGAGTTGTGATAATACTCCAGAACGCTGGCATCCTTGGAAAAGCAAAAAGCGGCGGAGAGCTTCACCTTGTATTCCGGCTTGTCCTCACGGTCCCGGCCCTTGCGTTCGGCGGAGATGAACTCAGGCTCCGTCAAGGGCTTTGAACCTGCCAGCTCCCGCACATAGTCCATAATGCCGTTTTCATAGCAGTAGTCCCGGACTTCAAATTTTCCGTTTTTCTCCAGCCTGAGCCTAAAGGTCACGCCGGCGTTCACCACTGCCTGGCGATGAAGCACATCGTCAAAATATTCCTCAGGAATATTGATATCTGTAAACACCTCCAGGTCAGGCTTCCAGCGAATGGTAGTGCCGGTCTTTTTCCGGTCAGCCTCCTCCACAATAAGCTCATGGCCTTTTTTGCCGCAGACCTTTCCCTTTTTAAAATGGAGCTGATATTTTTTTCCGTCCCTGCGGACGGTGACATCCATATACTCCGAGGCGTACTGGGTGGCGCAGGAACCCAGGCCGTTGAGGCCCAGGGAATATTCATAGTCTCCGCCGTCGCTGTTTTGGTATTTTCCTCCTGCATAGAGTTCACAAAACACCAATTCCCAATTATAACGCTTTTCAGTGGGATTCCAGTCCACAGGGCAGCCCCGGCCGAAGTCCTCCACTTCGATGGAGCGGTCTTCATAATAGGTCAAAGTAATCAGCTTGCCGTGACCTTCTCTGGCCTCGTCTATAGCATTGGATAATATCTCAAAGACTGCGTGCTGGCAGCCGTCCAAACCGTCGGAACCAAAGATGACTCCAGGCCGTTTTCTAACTCTGTCAGCTCCCTTGAGCTGTGAAATACTGTCGTTGCCGTACTGCGTGCTGCTCATATGTGCTGTAACCTTTCATATACTACATCTAGTGCATTATAATTCCATTTTAACCAATATATTATAACATAAATACTGTAGATTTCAAGGGTCACGGGTCGTTGCATAAATTTGGCCAAATAAATAAAATATGCGGGGCCTTAATATCATATAATAGTGCAAAAGGCGGACTGCTTTCGGCAGTCCGCCCCGCGGGCGATATTTTCTTTTTACGGGAAAACTCTCGCACCGCTTGACAATTTCCCGTTTTAGATGTATCCATATATACATAT
>CALXGF010000184.1 GCA_944387735.1 uncultured Oscillospiraceae bacterium | reverse complement strand
AGGACGGCCAGATATTCGCCGGGGAGATGATAGCCCCGGCAGAGGACAGCCGTATACTAGAGGCGGCCCAGGCTGCCTATGAGGAGGCCCAGGCCGAAAATGCCGACGCCCTGGCGGCCCTGGAAGTGTTGGGGGTGAGCCCGTGAGCTATTTGGAAAACGCTATGAAGATGCGGCCCTATATCGAGAAGGCGGCGGCCAGCCTCAGCGACGCCGAGGCACTGGAGGTGCCCACCATATTTCCGGCCTGGGCTGTGGGAGAGGACTATGCAGCGGATGAGCGCATAGAGTACGGCGGAAATCTCTACCGCTGCGTGCAGGCCCACAGGTCCCAGACGGACTGGACGCCGCCGGCAACGCCGGCTCTATGGGTGCTTGTCTCTCTGGAAGAGTGGCCGGACTGGGTGCAGCCCCTGGGCGCCCATGACGCATATAATATAGGGGCCAAGGTCACACACAACGGCAAGCGCTGGACCTCCGACATAGACGCCAACGTCTGGGAGCCCGGTGTCTACGGCTGGACCGAGGCTTGAAAATGGGGCGGGCCGTTATGGCTCCGCAAGGAGGAAAGCTATGGATGCAACAGAACTGGCCGTAAAACGCATGGAAAGCTGGGCAGCCGACCCCAACTACGGCTACGACCAGGCCAAGCGATGGGGCGAATATGGAGATTACGACTGTTCTTCAGCAGTTATCCAGGCCTGGGAGCTGGCGGGGGTACCCGTCAAAAGCTCCGGCGCCACCTATACCGGCAATATGCGGGGAGTGTTTCTCCGCTGCGGCTTTTCAGAAATTACGGGTCAGATAAACCTTGCCGACGGCGCAGGGCTTCAGCGGGGGGACGTACTGCTGAACTATGAAAACCATTGCGCCATGTACTGCGGCGGCGGCCAGGAGGTAGAGGCCAGCATCAACGAGCTGGGGACCACAACCGGCGGGCAGCCGGGAGACCAGACGGGCCGGGAGTTTCTGGTGCGGCCCTATCGGAACTACCCCTGGGACTGCGTGCTGAGATACACCGGGGATGGGAGCGGCACATCCACCCGGCCCAGACCGGTATATGAATACAGCGTAAAGCTGGGGCTTTTAAAAGAAGGCATGGAGGACGCCCAGGTAAAGACCGTGCAGATACTCCTGGCGGCCAAGGGCTACGAGCCCGGCCAGGCCGACGGAATCATGGGGCCTCTCACCGTGGAAGCGGTAAAGGGATTCCAGAGAGATGCCGGACTGCTGGACGACGGAGAAGTGGGCGGCGATACCTGGAGCAAACTGCTGAGGAATTAGACATGGCGGAAGCGGTGATAACTGCTCTTATCACCGGGGCGCTGACCCTGCTGGGGGTACTCATAAGCAACGGCAGGGCTCAGGCTGTACTGGAGACAAAGGTGGAGGAGCTGGCTCGGGAGGTCAGGGAGCACAACAACTTTGCCAGGCGTATGCCGGTGGTGGAGGAACAGATAAAGGTCATAAACCACAGAATAGCTGATTTGGAGAGAAAGGAATGAAAACGTGGAAATGATGGGCATAACGGGCGTGGCTACCATAAGCGTGATAGCCTATATGCTGGGAGAGCTGGCCAAGGCCAGTAAGCTGGATAACAAATGGATACCGATAATATGCGGCATTTCCGGGGGCGTCCTGGGAGTGGTGAGCATGTATCTGGTACCGGAATTCCCGGCGACGGATACCATAAGCGCCCTTGCTGTGGGCATAGTGTCCGGGCTTGCAGCCACAGGCGTAAACCAGATAATGAAGCAGATGAAAGAATAATATAAAAATCTCGGCCCCGCAGGGAACACCTGCGGGGCCATTTGCACACATATTTGTTTAATACGGCTTATTGGGGAGCGCCGCCATAGCTGGCGTACCAGCCTGAGTAGTCCGCCCCCTGGCTGCCGGCCTGATAACTGCCGTCCAGCTTGCTGAGTGTGCGCTGATATTCCTAGCTGCCCTCCTCATAGGGAGTAGGCCGGTAGTCGTTATCCGCCCCATTGTCGGCTCCCACAGGCAGGCTGCTGACACAGCAGGGGATGATGTCATACGAATCCCGGCTGATACTGCCGTCCAGGTCTCGCTTTACTTTGACCTGAACGATAGCGGTATCCCGGTCGCTGGGACTGGTATTGCCGCCGAAGCTCCAGTTGCCCATGGAGTATAGGATGAGACCTCCGTTATATTCCTCAATGGGCTGAAGACAGTGGGAGTGGCTGCCGTAGATGAGGTCCGCTCCGGCATCCACGCAGGCGTGAGCCAAGTCAATCTGAGCTTTGGTAGGCTCATAAAAGAGCTCCTGGCCCCAGTGAAAGGCGCAGATGATATACTCGGCGCCTTGCTCCCGCAGCTGGGCTATGGCCTGGGCGGCGGCTTCCTGGCTGGGCATATAGTCACGATAGGCGCAGTATATGCCAAGAGTCAGGCCGCTCTCTGTGGTAAAGAGCTGGGCCTGGCCGTCGGTGCCGTAGGGTATTCCCCAATATTCCAGAGCATTGAAGGTGTCCTGGGCTCCGGTCTCCCCAAAGTCGTACATGTGGTTATTGGCGGTGGTGACAAAGTTCACTCCGCCGCAGGTCAAAATTTGCGCCCAGTCGCTGGGGGCCCGGAAATAAAAAGTCTGGGCCGAGTACATCACCTGGTCGGAAAAGGTACACTCCAGATTGGCCAGGGTAAAGTCGTCATTTTCAAAATACTCCACAGTGTTGGAAAAGGGATAGGAATAGTCTCCGTTCATACGGGAGGCATAGTGATAGGGACTCTCCTGGCTGAGCATCTGATGGGAGGTGAGGGTACAGTCGCCGATAAAGGACAGGGTGAAATATTCAGGTTGGGGCTCCGGAGTAGGCGTAGGGGTGGGCTCCGGCGTGGGGCTGGGGCTGGCCGTTGGAGAGGGAGAGAGACTGGCCTCCTCCGCCATGGCGGGCGCCGTCTCATAGGAGGAGAGAGCGGCATCTTTTATCTCCGCCCTGGCTACCACCAGAAACACCAGAACCAAAGTCAGCAGGGTCAAAAAAACGGATTGCAGTATTTTTTTCACTTTCATTATATTAGCATACCTCAAATTAATTAAAGCCTATACATTATAATAGGTCATTCCAGGGAAAGCAAGGGAACACAGGAAAATTAACACATATAAATCATATGCGCCCAGGACATAAAAATACCCTGTCCGGTTTCCCGGACAGGGCTGGGGGTGAAGGCCGACTGTGCTGAGCGCTTACAGCAGTCCGCCTATCTGTACAAAGATGGGGGCAAAGACCAGAGATACCACGGTCATCAGCTTAATAAGTATGTTTATGGAGGGGCCGGAGGTGTCCTTAAATGGGTCGCCTACAGTGTCGCCCACCACGGCAGCCTTGTGGGCGCTGGAGCCCTTGCCGCCATGATTGCCGCCCTCGATGTATTTTTTTGCATTATCCCAGGCGCCGCCGGAGTTGGACATGTATATGGCCAGCAGCACGCCGGTGACCAGTGAACCTGCCAGCAGCCCGCCCAAAGCTGCGGGGCCCAGCAGTATGCCCACCAGCAGAGGTACGGCCACGGCCATGATGCCGGGGACTATCATCTCATGGAGGGCCGCTCTGGTGGAGATGGACACGCAGGCGCCGTAGTCCGGGCGGCCCTTGCCCTCCAGTATGCCGGGTATCTCCCGGAACTGGCGGCGGACCTCCTCTATCATCTTATAGGCTGCCTTGGACACGGAATCCATAGTGAGAGCGGAGAAAGCGAAGGGCAGCATGCCGCCGATAAGCAGGCCGATAACCACATGGGGGGAGAGCAGGTCGATGCTGGAGAGCTTCACCTCTGTGGCGTAGGAGACAAAAAGGGCCAGAGCAGTAAGGGCGGCGGAGCCTATGGCAAAGCCTTTGCCTATGGCGGCGGTGGTGTTGCCTACGGCGTCCAGCTTGTCCGTTATTTCCCGGACGCTGCGGTCCAGGCCGCTCATCTCGGCAATGCCGCCGGAGTTGTCGGCAATGGGCCCGTAGGCGTCCACCGCCACGGTTATGCCGGTGGTGGAGAGCATGCCAACAGCGGCCAGGGCTATGCCGTACAGATCGTCGGTCACCCTGTATGAGACATAGATGCCTATGCTTATAAGTACTATAGGCACCCAGGTACTGCGCATGCCAATGGCCACGCCGCTGATTATGGTGGTGGCGGAGCCGGTCTCAGACTGGCTGGCGATACGCTTTACGCTGCGGAAGTCCTCAGAGGTGTATATCTCGGTGACAAAGCCGATGACCAAGCCCACGACCAGGCCCGCAGCTATGGCAAAGCCGTAATACATGCGGCAGAAAAACAGCTTGCTGAGGATAAAGGCGGCAACGCCCACTATGACTGTGGACACATAGGTGCCCATTTTCAGGGCTTTGTGGGGATTTGCCCCCTCCTTGCCCCTAACGAAAAAGGTGGCTATGATAGAAGCCAGGATGCCTACGCCGGCAACCACCAGGGGGTATATGGCCCCGGCGCCCTGGAACAGACCCTGTGCGGCCACGCCCAGGGTGAGAGCGGATACTATGGCTCCCACATAACTTTCAAAGAGGTCGGCGCCCATGCCGGCCACGTCGCCCACGTTGTCGCCCACGTTGTCTGCAATGACGGCGGGATTGCGGGGGTCGTCCTCAGGTATACCGGCCTCCACCTTGCCCACCAGGTCGGCGCCCACGTCGGCGGCCTTGGTGTAGATGCCGCCGCCCACACGGGCAAAGAGGGCGATGGATGAGGCGCCCAGGGAGAAGCCGAAGAGAATATTGTAGTTGCCGGTGAGTATGTATATCATGCTGCAGCCCAGAAGACCCAGGCCCACTACGCACATGCCCATGACCGAGCCGCCGGAGAAGGCTATGGACAGGGCCTTTATCATGCCGCTCTCCATGGCGGCGTTGGCGGTGCGGACATTTGCCTTGGTGGCCACACGCATGCCGAAGAAGCCGGCCAGCATGGAGAAGCCGGCGCCGACAACAAAGCAGATGCCGGTGCCCAAATCAATAAAGAGGCTTATGAGGACAAACAAAGCCACAATGAAAATAGCCAGAATCTTATATTCTGACCTTAAAAAAGCATTGGCTCCCTCAGCAATGGAGCCGGCTATTTCCTGCATGCGGCTGTTGCCGGGCGCAGCCTTTGAGACATAGCCCGCCTTATAGGCGGCAAAAATCAGGGCGCAGAGCGCAAGAGCGGGAGAGATCCACAGAAAAAAATCCATAAGCTGGCGACCTCCTGTCTTAATTTGGAAATACTTATCTATCTGTTTGTACATTTTACACTACCAGAGGGATTATGACAAGCCCGAAATCACCAAAATTAGTGCAGATTGCATAAGTTCATTTAAAACAACAAAATATTCCCACGGAAAATAAAAAATATTGTAGGATAATACAAAGAGATTTTATGAGAAATTCTTTAAAAAAATAAAGATATTATTTGATTTAAGATACGAATAAATGCAAATTACATAACAAGCAGAAGCAATATGACGGATGGAAAATGCATATACCCTTAAAACTCCGGCATTATGCATAAAAAGCATACGAAAGATTTAACTATAATGTAGAAAATAATCCCTTAATACAGGGGTGGAACAAAACAGACCTGAAAAACGTATATAGAGTAGCGGGGAAAACTGAAGTTTTCTTCAAAAGACCTGAATACCCTTGCAATATGGCCGGGGACATGATAAAATTATGTAAACTCATCTTTTTGCACCCTCTGGTACTTGGCCTTGACAAGTCGGAGCCTACATCTCCGGCAGGGCGGAAGTAGTTTGGGGACGGGCGTCGCCGACCCGGAAACAGGCGGGAGCAGCGCCGGAGATGATCTCTCAAAGCCGCTTTGAGAGAATGTGGAGACCGGGCTGACTATATAAGCGGCAGAATGGAGAACTAGATGAAAAAGACTTTAAGCTTTATGCTGGCCCTGTGCCTGATGCTTAGCCTGCTGCCTGTGGGCGCCTATGCCTCCGAGACGGAACCGGCGGCTCAGCCGGAAGGGACCACTATAAGCGGCTCGGCGGACATCAGCATTGATGTAGGAGCCCTGCCGGACGGGGAGGAGGTACTGGACAGATATGCCCAGACGCTGCTGTACCCCCAGTATTCAATGATGTTGTTTAGCCTTGGGCCCCAGGGATTTGAGGACGATGTTAGACAGCAATACATATATACCCAGCTTAAAGAGTGGATAACCAAGGTGGCCAACGGAACGGCGAACAGCCACTTTACGCTGGACATACAGTCAGTACCCTCTTTGAGCTGGAGCATTGCCAATGAGCTGGACAATGCGGAGGACAGCGTCCTTACGGAAAAGCTCTTTAGTGTCCTGGATATAGACACCATTATTGATTGTCTGATAGTCGACATGCCCTATGAGCTGTACTGGTTGGGCAAATCCGGAGATAACAGCATCAAAAGCCATATAGAACTGACGGTTGATAGAGAAGCGGGGACCGTATCTATTTATAGACTGGAGTTGATTTTCCAGGTAGGGGAAAGCTACAAAGATCCAAATTCCGAGACTCAAGTTACCTGGAGCGATTCCACAGGCGCAAGCAGTACCCACTATTGCTACAAGGTAAACGCCGAGAAGAGGCTCGCAGCGGAGCAGGCGGTTAATACCGCTAATCAAATCGTAAATAGCTGTCAGGGTCTCAGCGACTACCAAAAGCTCCTGAGATACAAAGAGGAAATCTGCGCCCTCACCGACTACAACAGTGATGCTGTGGCAACGCCAGACAATTACGGCGACCCCTGGCAGATAATATATGTGTTTGACGGCAACAAAGAAACAAATGTGGTATGCGAGGGTTATTCCAAGGCTTTCCAGTATCTCTGCGACCTGAGCACTTTTGATAACGCAGCCTGCTATACTGCAATAGGAACCTTGTCCGGAGCCCTGGCCAATGGCAGCAGTGCGGATCACATGTGGAACATAGTCCGGCTGGAGGGGAATAACTATCTGGTGGACGTGACCAACAGCGACATTCCAGGGATCGACAACCAGCTTTTCCTGGCTGGAACCGACGGCAATCCTGAATCGGGATACAGCTTCCAGATAAATGGCAGCAGCGTCCATTATGCATATGACCTGCTCTCCCCCGAGATGAAGAATATGATGAAGGATGTTCTTCAGCTCAGCGCAAGCTCCTACGATCCAGAGGGGGCCGCCGAACCGGAGCCCCACGAGCATAGCTTCGGCAATTGGGAGCCCCTGGACTCTGAAAACCATGTCGGGACCTGCACCCATGAAGG
>CALXGF010000183.1 GCA_944387735.1 uncultured Oscillospiraceae bacterium | reverse complement strand
CCTTCGGCCGGATCGATGCCGATGACCATTACAGAGGCCTGATCCTCGTTGGTGACGGAGATACAGTAGGCATCGCCGATATAGGGCAGTAGGTCTTTTGCCTCCTTGCTTATCTGGCCGGAGCCGGCAATATTCCAAAGTCTGGAAAAATCTTCCCGGCTCAGCTGGCGCAGCTCCCGGTTTTCCCAGTCGCTCTCCAGCTCGTCCAGACAGCCTGGGCTCAGCTCCCTGAAATAGATGGGGAAATAGCTGAGGCTCTCCGCCCCTTCCGGAAAGAGCTGTTCCATGAACTCACGGCTGGAGACTCCCTTGCCGTCAATGCTGTAGTACTCCAAGGGAGCGTCAAAATACTCGCCCTTGCTGTTGCAGCGCTGCTCCACGGAGAACTCATACTCCAGACTGAGACAGCTGCTCTGGCTCAAAGGGGAGCGGAAGAGCATGCTGCGCCGGGCGGAATCCCCCTGGCTCAGCTCCAATATCCAGCTGTCGTTCACCGACAAGGTGAGAGGGTAAAACTCGTAGTCGGACCTGGCGCACATCAGAGGGGAGATGCGCCCGTCTTCTATGCCGCAGACTATGTAGCTGGGCACCGCATAGCCGGACTCACCGCTGACGTTCCAGCCGGGCAGACCGTCAGGCTTGGGGGAGAGCAGCAGCTCCGGAATACTGTCCCCGTTCACATCCGCCAGGGCAAAGAGCTCCGCCGTGACTATGCCCTCAAAGCCATAGTCCGCCGCATCCTGCAGCATGGCGCTGTTCACTGCCGGCTCAGTCTCCAGAAAGCTCTTGTATATCTCCGCCCACTGGATCTCCGGCCCCTCTGTGGCTTCGGGGCTGGGCTCCGGTTCAGGGGAGGGAGTGGTGAGGAAAACGTCCGGGCTCTCCTCCGCCGGCTCCGGGGCGCCGGAGCTGGAGTTCAGGGCGGAGGCGATCAGGGCGGCAGCCAGCAGCGCCAGAAAGGCCGCCAGGACCAGCAAGGCGTTGCGAAGGACGGAAGAGCCCTTCAGTTTCTCTTTAAGCTTTTCACTGAAAGAGGGTTCCTCCTCCAGCATCTCCGATATCTCAGCCCCGCAGCGCCGGCATCTGGTGGCTCCGGGCTCAAGGTTGGCTCCGCAGTTGCGGCAATATGTTATCACTGAAAGCAACTCCAATTCTTAATTATTACTTCAGATTTGCCCCTATTCTACCACTTGCGTGGCGTTATGTAAAGTAAAAAGCCGTGAAACTTTGATCTGAGATTTGTATCTTATGTATGGAAAAGCCGGAATTTTTATGCTACAATAACTAATTGGCGAGAAAAAATCCACAGTATAATAAGGCCATGTCCCCGGAGACGGTGATATGGCGCGAAACGGAGAGACACATGAACGATATCATACTTTTGAAGCTGGGGGAGATAGTCCTCAAGGGCCTCAACCGCAAGAGCTTTGAGCAGAAGCTGCTGGCCAACGTGCGCCGCCGCCTGGCCCCTATGGGGGATTTCCGGGTCTACTGCATGCAGTCCACGGTGTACGTGGAGGGTACGGAGGGCGCCGACATGGACGCCGCCTTTGAGGCTCTGCAAAAGGTCTTCGGCATTATAAATCTCAGCCGGGCCGCCGGCTGCGAGAAGAACAAGGAGGCCATAGCCAAGCTGGCTATTGAATATCTGAAAGAAGATATGGAAAACGCACGCAGCTTCAAGGTGGAGTCCAAGCGCAGCGACAAGGCCTTCCCCATGACCAGCATAGAGCTGAGCCAGTACGTGGGGGGAGAGCTGGCCGACGCCTACCCGGACACTCTGGTGCATGTCCACGACCCCGAGCTTACCGTACACATCGAGGTGCGGGATCTGGCCGCCTATGTCCACGCCTCCCCGGTGCCCGGCGCCGGAGGCATGCCCGTGGGTTCCAACGGCGTGGCGGTGACCCTTTTGTCGGGAGGCATAGACAGCCCGGTTTCCACCTACATGATAGCAAAGCGGGGCGTGCGGCTAATACCCATCCACTTTTTCTCCTTCCCCTACACCTCCCAGCAGGCCAAGGACAAGGTGGTGGAGCTGGGCAGACTGCTGACGGAGTACTGCGGCAGGATGACTCTGGAGGTGGTGCCCTTCACCCACATCCAGGAGGAGATAAGGGACAAGTGCCCGGAGGAGTACTTCACCCTTATCATGCGCCGCTTCATGATGCGCATAGCCCAGCGCATAGCGGAATACAACGGGGCCAGGGCCATAGTCACCGGGGAGAACCTGGGCCAGGTGGCCAGCCAGACCATGGAGGCCATGGCCTCTACCCAGGCCGTCGTTACCCTGCCGGTGCTCCAGCCCCTCATCGGCATGGACAAGGAGGAGATAGTCACCCTGGCCCGTAAGATAGGTACCTTTGACACCTCCATACTCCCCTACGAGGACTGCTGTACCGTGTTTACACCCCGGCACCCCCGCACCCGGCCAAAGGTATCGGATGTGGAGGCCGTGGAGAGCGTTCTTGATGCGGACAGCCTGGTGGAGGAGGCCCTTCAGGGTATAGAAAGGATAGAGCTGGACCATGAGTAAGACCTACAATACCGAAATTATCTCCGTGGGCACCGAGCTTTTGCTGGGCCACGTGACCAATACCGACGCCAGGGATATCTCCGAGCTGCTTTCCAAAATAGGGATAAACGTACTTTACCACACCGTAGTGGGAGATAATCCCCAGCGGCTGCGCCAGTGCGTGGAGAGGGCCAAAGAACGCTCGGACATCATCGTCACCACCGGGGGCCTGGGCCCCACCTGCGACGATCTCACAAAGCAGATACTGGCGGAGTCTTTCGGCCTTCCTCTAGTGGCGGACAAGGCTGAGATGGACGGCCTGCGGGACTTTATCAGCCAGGGCCGGGTATTGACCGAGAACAATTACAGCCAGGGTATGCTGCCCCAGGGCTGCACGGTGTTCCACAACCTCTGGGGCACGGCCCCCGGCTGCGCCTTTGAGGCGGAGGGCAAAACCGTTATCATGATGCCCGGCCCCCCGGAGGAATGTGTCCCGATGTTCAAAGCCTGCGCCCTGCCCTATCTGCAAAAGCTCTCCGGAGCCCATATAGTCTCCCATACGGTGAACATCTTCGGCATGGGCGAGAGCACCGTGGACTCCATCTTTGCCGAAGAGATGAACTCCATGATAAACCCCAGCATGGCCCCCTATGCCAAGGAGTGCGACTGCCTGCTGAAGATAACGGCCAAGGCTGCCACGATAGCCCAGGCGGAGGCCATGATAGAGCCGGTGATGAAAGAGGTCAGGGATAAACTGGGAGATCTGGTCTACGGCACCGATGTGGACTGTATAGAGGAGTCGCTTATAAAGCTGCTGGAGGAAAAGCCTCTAAGCTTTTCCGCAGCGGAGAGCTGCACCGGAGGCTACATTGCAAAGCGTTTTACCGACCTGCCGGGGGCCAGCCGCTTCTTCAAGGGCGGCGTGGTCACCTATACCAACGAGGCCAAGGCCAAGCTCCTGGGCATAGACCCGGCTCTCATAGAGGAGAAGGGGGCGGTGAGCTATGAGGTGGCTAAAGCCATGGCGGAAAACTGCCGCCGTATCCTGGGCAGCGACGTGGGCCTGGGGGTCACGGGCCTGGCCGGACCCGACGGGGACGGAGTCCACGAGGTGGGTACGGTGTTTGTGTCCATGGCCGTGGAGGGCTGCACCTATGTGAAGGAGCTGCATATGGGAGACTACCGCACCCGCAGCTTTGTGCGCCGCATGGCGGGCAACCACGCCTTCGACATGCTGCGCCGCCATATCTGCGGTCTGCCCATAGGAGACGGAGTGATAATGCACTCCGGCCTGGTGTGAAAAAGTCTCGGCCGGGGAACTTTCCCAACGGAGCGGCGTCCCTGTAGCTGAAGGCATAAGCCCAAGGAGGACAAGAAATGAAAGCTATCGCCGCCATGTTTCTCAGCGCAGCCCTGCTGCTGTCTCTCAGCGCCTGCGGCTCCCTGCCGCCGGAGCAGACCCAGGAGACCCCGGCCGCCACCGCCACGCCGGAACCTGCGCCGGAGCAGAGTCCGGAACCTGCGCCGGAGCCCAGCCCGGCCCCGGAGGACACTGAGGCCGGGAAGATAGCCCTGGAATTTGCCGATGTGTATTTCTACGGCGGGGCGGAGGACATAGCTCCCTGGCTGGTGGATGATTATCAGTGGGGTGTGGACAGCTATGACAGCGAAGCCCCCACGG
>CALXGF010000182.1 GCA_944387735.1 uncultured Oscillospiraceae bacterium | reverse complement strand
CGGTGGAGCCGAAGATGTTCTTCCGGCCGGCGGCGGACCACTGGTCCACATAGTCGGCCATGGGGCTGGAGGGAGTGATGGGGTAGATAGCTGCGACTTCGGTGAATGCGTAGGATACGTGGGCGGCAGCAGTGTTGCCGTCCATCGTCTTGAAGTGTCTCTGCATGTCTATTTTCATCTCCATAATAAAATTATTGCACATTGCCCATGGATATGTTTGGTCACACTCATAAGCAGTATCATTTTAGCATTATTCCGTCAAATTGTAAACACGTTATATGGAGAAAAGTCTTGTAGAAAACTGCCGAATTTAATCTTTCTTTTGGGTCTGCTCTTTTGCCTTTTATGGGATTCCATATGAAAACTTAAAAATTTTGAATAATTTTTATTTTCTCCTTGTGCTTTTTCAGCTTTTGTATTATAATATGTTCTCGGTTTTACGGCCACAGCGGCCGAAGCCCGGATATTTTCAGTGTTTTGGATATAACAGTTTGCAGAAAGGAGCTGTCGGCAAATGGTGAACATCACCAACGATATGGGCAATATCAGCATAACCAGCGAGGTATTCATGAATCTGGCCGGGGATGCGGCTACCAGCTGCTTCGGAGTCAAGGGCATGGCCGGGCGCAGCAAGGAGGGGGGCCCTCTGCAGCTTCTGCGGAGAGAGTCTATGTCCAAGGGAGTGGACGTCAGCTTTAACGACGACGGCAGCATCTCCCTGGAGCTGCACATAGGCGTCGACCACGGCGTGAATATCTGCGCCGTCTCCCGCAGCATCATGAGCGAGGTCAGCTACAAGCTTTCCAAGTCCACCGGCGTCCCCGTGAAAAAGGTGGACGTATATATAGACACTATCATCGGATAATCCCCTGACAGAGGGTATCCCACCGGAGGTGCTTTTTACTTGAGAGATTATATAGATGCCGCCGCGTTTAAAGAAATGATACTCTGCGCCGATGCGGCCCTGGCTGCCAACACCCAGATGATAAACGACCTGAACGTCTTTCCCGTGCCCGACGGAGACACCGGCACCAACATGGGTCTGACCATGAACAAGGCCGCCGCCGAGCTGCGCAAGAAGGACTTTGAGACCATTGCCGCCGCCGCCGACTGCGTCTCCTCCGCCCTGCTCCGGGGCGCCAGGGGCAACTCCGGCGTCATCCTCTCCCTGCTGTTTCGGGGTATTGCCCGCCGCCTGAAGGGTACCGAAACCGCCGGGGCCGTGGAGTTCTCCGGCGCAATGGAGGACGGCGTGGAGGCCGCCTACAAGGCCGTTATGAAGCCCGCCGAGGGCACCATACTCACCGTCTCCCGTCTGGCTTCCGCCGCCGCCGCCGAGGCGGCATCCGCCGGGGCCACTCTGGAGAACTGCCTGGTCTGCGCCCTGAAGGCCGGCGAGGAAGCCCTGGAGGACACCATTAATCTCAATCCCGTGCTGAAAAAAGCCGGCGTTGTAGACGCCGGCGGCAAGGGTTACCTTATAATCCTCAGCGCCATGCTCTCCTCCCTTAGAGGGGAAGTTGCCGCCCCCGCCCAGGCAAGCCAGGTGGCCGATGCGCCGGAGACCGCCTTCCAGGTCTTTGACACCGAGGATATCACCTTTGCTTTCGACACCGTGTTCATCGTCCGCAAGAATGAGCCGGAGGTGGACCTGGGTCCCCTGCGGAAATATCTCAACAGCATAGGCGACAGTCTGGTCATCGGCGAGGACGACGAGGCTTTCAAGGTCCATGTCCACACCAACATCCCCGGCAACGCTCTGAACGAGGCCCAGAAGTTCGGCGTGCTGGAGCTGGCAAAGATAGAGAATATGCGCACCCAGCACGAGGATCTGCTGGCGGGCAAGCACGTCCAGAGCACCGACGATCTGGAGCAGGTGGAAGAGGAACTGGAGAAGGGCGGCGCCGTGGCGGAGCCTGAAAAGGAATACGGCATTGTCACAGTCTGCGCCGGCAAGGGCATGGAGGATCTGTTCCGTGAACTGGGCGCCGACGGCGTGGTCACCGGCGGCCAGACCATGAATCCCTCCACCGACGATATCCTCAGAGAAATAAACCGCACCCCCGCCTCCACAGTCTTCGTCTTCCCCAACAACAAAAACATAATCATGGCCGCCGAACAGTGCATACCCCTCAGCGACAAGAAGGTGGTGGTCATGCCCACCAAGACCGTGCCCCAGGGCATCTCCGCTCTGCTGAACTTCAACCCCGACGAGAGCGAGGAGGCTCTGGTGGAGGTCATGAGCGAGGCGGCAAAGAACGTCCACACCGCCATGGTCACCTATGCTGCCAGGGATTCCGATTTTGACGGCCACGCCATCAAGGCCGGCGAGCACCTGGCGCTACTGGACGGCGCCCTGCTGGGCAGCTATCCCGACGTGGACACTCTCATGGCGGATATGGTAGAAGCCTTTGGCAAGCTGGAACCGGAGTTCATCACCGTCTACTACGGCGCCGACGTGGTGGAGGAGGATGCCGCCAGGGCAGCCGAGCTTATCACCCGCCGCTTCCCCGACACCGACATCAGCATAGTCAACGGAGGCCAGCCGGTCTACTACTACATGATAAGCGTGGAGTAAGACCCAGGCCCAAAAGTCTATAAAATGTTCACATCCCCCGGACTTTCTGTGGTCCGGGGGATGCTTGTTTATCGATTATATATTCGGGGCCTTTCAGCCCACTTCCTGGCGTCTCTGCATCTTCTGCCAGTTATAAAAGCCGTAGAGGTCGTTGAGGAAGAAAACTATAAAGCAGGCCAGCACCGAGACATAGGAGCTGTCCTTCAGAGAGGCCAGGCTCCACAGCACCACAAGCACCAGGTCGTTCACTGCGTAGGCCAGGGCAAAATAGCAGCTGCGCCGGTAGGTGAGGTAGACGGCAATGAAGCTGGTGGTGACGGAAAAGGTGCTGGGGATAAGGTTAGCGGTGCCGAAGTTCTTCAATATAAAATAGAAAGCGGCCGTCACAGGCACCGCCAGCAGCAGCATAAACAGAGTCTCCCTCCTGCCGATGCGGTTCACCTTCACCTCAGAGCGATTCCCGTTATAGGGATTTTTTAGCCAGGACACCAGGGCCACCAGGGCCATCGGGGCCGTCATGCCCAGATAGGTGAGCATCTCCCCGTAATAGGCAAAGCTGTAGGATATGAGGGCATACAGCAGGCTGAAAATCACCATCAGCAGCTGGCCCACGGGATTGCCCTTGGCGCAGAAGATAAGGGAAGTGACCCCCAGCAG
>CALXGF010000181.1 GCA_944387735.1 uncultured Oscillospiraceae bacterium | reverse complement strand
CTTCTTTGGTTATCATACTTGCCACTCCTTATTTCATAACGATATTGCCAGTTTAATTTATCAAATTTTGACCAAATCGTCAACAGCTTTCCGTGCTTTCAGTATTTTCACCATTTATTTTTCACCGTTGCGCTATTTTTTATTTAAGTTCGACAACGGTTACTCCTGCCTCACCCTCGCCAAATCTTCCCAGCCGGAAGGATTTTACGCTTTTATTTTTCTTCAGCATCTGCTGCACCGCCGCTCTCAGAGCCCCGGTACCCTTGCCGTGGATAATGGTGACGGTCTTCAGTTTGCCCATGACCGCGCTGTCGATATACCGCTCCGCAGCCAGCACGCCCTCCAGGCTCTCCATGCCCCGGATATCCAGCTCCGCAGGCACAGCCGCGGCGCGCAGCTGGGTGGGGGCGGACTTGGGGGCGCTTTTGGCCTTGGCGGCGCTCTGGCCCTCCAACAGCAGAACTTCGTCTTCTTTGGCGCTTACGTTCATTATACCAGCACGCAGGCTGAGAACTCTGTCGGAAGATATGGAAAGCACCGTGGCTTTTATGCCCATAGACTTTATCTGCACCGTGTCCCCAACCCTCACAGGCCGGGAGGACTTCTGCTCCGGAGCGGGCTCCGCCTCCTCCTTTATCAGGGCCTCCTCCCTCAGGTTCAGCTTCCGGCGCAGCTGGGAGCGGGCCTCGTTTATCTGACGCGCATCCTCCTGCTCGTTGGCCTTGCTGCGCATATCGTCCAGCTCCCGGAACACCTCTTCGGCAGTGGCCCTGGCCTCCTGGATGATGCGCTCCGCCTCCCGGCGGGACTTTATATCCGCCTTATCCAGCCGCACCTCCAGCTCAGCCTTCAAAAAGGCCGCTTTCTTTGCGCTCTCCTGGGCCTCCCGCAGCTTTATCGCAGCCTCGTTCCTGTCCTTTTCCAGCAGTCTCCTGGTCTGCTCCAGCTTCTCTATAGTGGCTTCAAAGCTGGCGCTGTCGCTGCTGAGGCGGCTCTTGGCATCCTCTATGATGTCCTCCCCCAAGCCCAGGCGTCGGGATATGGCAAAGGCGTTGGACTTGCCGGGGATGCCCACAAGCAGATTGTAGGTGGGCCGCAGAGTCTCCACATCAAATTCGCAGGAGGCGTTCTGCACCCCCGCCTCGTTGGTGGCGTAGACCTTCAGCTCAGCATAGTGGGTGGTAGCGGCTATCATGGCCCCCTTTCGGCGGCAATATTCTATTATTGCCACCGCCAGGGCCGCCCCCTCGGTGGGGTCGGTGCCCGCTCCCAGCTCGTCAAAGAGGATTAGGGAGTTCTCGTCACATTCGGATATTATGTTAACTATATTGCTCATGTGGGCAGAGAAGGTAGACAGGTTCTGCTCTATGCTCTGCTCGTCGCCTATGTCCGCCAGGATATGGCTGAACACCGGGAGATTGCTGCCGTCGTCGGCTGGGATATGCAGGCCGCACTGGTTCATGGCGGCAAGCAGGCCGATGGTCTTGATGGACACGGTTTTGCCGCCGGTATTGGGGCCGGTTATCACCAGGGTATCGAAGCTGTCTCCCAGCTCCAGGCTGATGGGCACGGCCTTGGCCTGGTCCAGCAGCGGGTGCCGTGCCCGGCGCAGAACTATGCCCTTGCCCTCCATGGAGGGGCTCTGGCAGTTGAGTTTATATGAAAGCTTGGCCTTTGCAAAGATAAGGTCCAGGCGCACAAGTACCTCGAAATCCGAAGAGATATCGTCTCTGTGCTCGGCGCAGTCGGCAGAGAGCTCGGCCAAAATGCGTTCTATCTCAAGCTTTTCCTTGGCGGAGAGCTCTCTCAGCTCGTTATTGGCCTTCACCGCCGCCATGGGCTCTATAAACAAAGTTGCCCCCGAGGCGGAGATATCATGTACCAGGCCGGGGATGGCCCCCTTGTGCTCCGCCTTTACCGGCACCACATATCTGTCCTGGCGCATGGTTATTATGGGCTCCTGGAGCACCTTGGCGTAGCTGGGGGAGGAGATAAGCTTTTGCAGGCTGTCTCTGGCTCTGGCGGCGGCGGCCCGCATCTGGCGGCGGATATTGGCCAGCTCAGGGCTGGCCCCGTCGGCTATCTCGTCCTCGCTGCTGATGGAGGTCGTTATCTTCTCCTCCAAAAACTTATTGGTATGAAGGGCATAGAACAGGTGGTCTATAGGAGTCTTGCCCACGCTGTCCTCAGCGATATAGCCCCTCACCAGCCGGGCGCACTGGAGCACTCTGGCGATGTCCAGCAGCTCCCTGGTATTCAAAGCTCCCCCCAGGTCGGCCCGGGCCAGGGAGGCTCTGACGTCCTTCACGCCGGAGAAGCTGGGGCTGCCCCGGACCACCATCATGGTCTTGGCGGCGCCGGTCTCCTCCTGGCGGCGTCGCACTGTGGCGGCGTCGGTGGACGGGGAAAGCGCCCTGGCCTGCTCCTTGGCCGTGTCCCCCACGGCCTCCGCCGAGAGCATTTCCAGCACGGCGGGCAGCTCCAGGGTCGCTAAGGATTTTTCAAAAAAACTCATGGCAGTATACCTTTATCTTATCCGTATATTTTTCCAATAATTCAGGGTATGGAACTGTCTCTCCGTCTGGGCCAGCAGATATCTCTCCGCTGCTGAGCTCAGACGCCCCATTGCCTCCTGGGAAAGCCGGAAGGAAAAGAGCTGCTTTGCCGGAGCGGAGGCAATATAGCGCAGGGCCTTGAGAGAGTCCGGGCAGAGCCGGGCATATTCTCCCTTCCCGTCGTCGCAGCGGCGGCAGCACACATAGCCCTGGTACAGCTTCAGTATGGGTTCCTCCGGCTCCTCAGCTCCACAGATGCGGCAGCTCTTCAGCTCGGGCTCGTAGCCCGCCAGGCACATGAGCCGCAGCTCAAAGGCGGCCTTTATCTGCTCAGGGCTATAGAGCTTATTGCTCAGGGCATAGAGGGAGTTGAGGCCCAGCTGCAAGAGAGCGGCGTCGGGCTGGTCCTCCACGCTTAGGGACTCCAGGCACTCGGCAAAGTAGCAGCCCAGGGCAAAGTTTTCAATATCCTCCCGCAGCCCGGTAAAGGGCTCCTTTATCACCGCCTCGTTAACCGTCCACTTCCCCCGGTTTCCAAAAAGGGTCAGCTCCGAGTAGGTGAGCTGCTGGGTGGCGGCGGCCATACGGCTGCTCTTCCTGAGAGCGCCTCTGGCCTTCACGCTTATTTTGCCCTGGGTAGAGCTGAGCAGAGTCAGGATGCGGTCTGCATCCTTATAGCGCACCTCCCTCAGAACCAGGGCGTCCGTCGTGCTAAACATTTATGTACCTCTCTCAGCAGCGGGCCTGGGGCATGTCCTGTCCCGGCCGGTCTATGTTTTGGGCGGCTCTCTTTTTATCCGCTTTGTCAGCGGCCTTGTACAGCAGATAATACACCGGGTCTCCGGTCTCGCTGAAAGCCCGCCAGATGGGGTCCTTCTTCATATTACCACCTCTGCCTTTATTATCTGCAAAGTCAAAAGCATTAAAGCTGGGAAAATTTTTTATGAATAAGCCGCCGTCACTGCTGGGTAAATCCGAAATTCCTCAGCTGGGCCATGGAGTCCCGCCAGTTATCCTTCACCTTCACCCAGGTCTGAAGATAAACCTTGGCCCCCATAAAAGTCTCTATATCCGTCCGGGCCAGCTCCCCTATCTTTCTCAGCATGGCGCCCTTCTTGCCGATTATGATGCCCTTATGGCTCTCCTTCTCACAGTAGATGGTGACCTCAATGTCAATGATGCCGTTATCCCGCTCGGAGAACTTGGTCACCTCCACGGCGGTGCCGTGGGGTATCTCCTTATCCAGGCAGCGCAGCAGCTTCTCACGCACCAGCTCGGCGCAGATCTGCCGCTCCGGCTGGTCGGTTATCATGTCCTCCGGAAAGAAGTGGGGTCCCTCCTGGGCGTAGTTCTCCAGCTCCGCCATCAGCTCCTCCACTCCCTCTCCCGTGCGGGCGGAAATGGGCAGGATGGCGTCAAACTCATAAACTCCGCTGTACGCCGCCATAACCTCCAGGAGCCGGGTCTTGTCCACCGTATCTATCTTGTTTATCACCAGCAGGGCTGGGGCTCCCACCTGGCCCAGACGTTCTATCAGAGCAAGCTCCTGGGGTCCGGGTCCGGCTACCGGCTCCACCAGCAGCAGCACGCAGTCCACATCCGCCACGCTCTCCTTCACCACGTTCACCATATAGTCCCCCAGGCGGTTCCTGGGCTTGTGGAAACCCGGAGTGTCCATGAGCACAAACTGGGTCTCCCCCCGGTTCACAATGGCGGTTATACGGTTCCGGGTGGTCTGAGGCTTATTGGACACTATGGCTATCTTCTCCCCCACCAGGGCATTGGTGAGGGTGGACTTGCCCACGTTGGGCCTGCCGCAGATGGTTATCATTGCCGACTTTGTCATATGTTCCTTCTCCTGTTTCAAGTTTCGTCGCCCAGGATGGCTTTCTCTCTCTGCCGCATTTGGGCCTTCATTTCGCCCTCGTCCACATGGTCGTAACCCAACAGGTGCAGCACCGAATGGACCGTGAGGTACATCAGCTCCCGCTTGAAGCCGTGGCCGTATTCCTCACCCTGTCTCTCACAGCGGGGCAGGGATATCATCATGTCCCCCAGCAGTACCGCCCCGGTGTCCAGGTCCCGCTCGCAGGCGGAGGCGTCAAAATTTCCCGGCTCCAGCTCGTTCTGGGGAAAGCTCAGCACATCCGTGGGAGCGTCTACATTCCGGAATTCTCGGTTGACATAATGTATACCGTCCTCGTCGGTTAACATAACACTTATAATACAGGGGCTGTCCACCCCCTCGGCGGCCAGGGCCATGGCGGCGGCCTTCTTTATAAGGGAGGCTGCCTCCCTGTGGCCCAGGTTCTTAACTTCCCGGCTGACGTATATCTCGTGCTCCATGTTATTATCCCTTCCTGTATCTCTTGGGGGGCGCCTTCTTCACCGGCGTCTGCTGGGGATTCTTCTTGTCGTAGACCTCGTATGCCTCGATTATCTTCTGCACCAGGCGGTGGCGCACCACGTCGGAGCCGGTGAGGGTACAGATGGCGATATCCTCTATGCCCTCCAACACCTTCATGGCCACTTTCAAGCCGCTGGTCTTGTCCTCCGGCAGGTCTATCTGGGTAATGTCGCCGGTGATGACCACCTTGGAGCCGAAGCCGATTCGGGTTAGAAACATTTTCATCTGCTCCCTGGAG